>JAQVAJ010000108.1 GCA_028690885.1 Clostridia bacterium | reverse complement strand
ATTCATGAATATTATTAATTGCAGACGCTCGGTTATGAATACGACCCATGTACATTAAAACTCTGTCTGAAAAAGACTGAATTCCAAAACTTATTCGATTTATACCCATTTTCTTATATTGCATGAAGTTATGAAATGCAATAGCTCCTGGATTAACTTCAATTGTAATTTCGCAGTCCTTCTCAAATTTAAAGCAGTCCAGAATTGAACCTATATACTCATAGTTAACATGAGAGGGCGTTCCGCCCCCTATGAAAATACTATCAATTTTTCTGCCTCTCAATTCATTTGCATATAATGCGATTTCGGAAATTAGAGATTTGAAATACGGCTTAAACATATGATCCATTCCTGCAAAGGAATTAAAGTCACAATAATTACATTTCGATTTACAAAAAGGTATATGAATATATATCCTCAGTTTTTTTTCCATTTTAAGAATCCAGTTTCAATACGCTCATGAAGGCTTCTTGCGGAACTTCAACTGAACCGAGCTGTCTCATCCTCTTTTTACCTTCTTTCTGTTTCTCCAATAGTTTCTTCTTTCTTGAAATGTCCCCGCCATAGCACTTAGCTATAACATCTTTTCTATATGCTCTTACGGTTTCTCTTGCTATAATCTTACCGCCAATAGCAGCTTGTATAGGTATTTCAAACTGATGTCTTGGTATCTGATCTTTTAGCTTTTCAGCCATTCTCCTACCACGTGTGTAAGCTTTACTCTCATGAACAATGAATGATAACGCATCAATAACTTCAAGATTAAGCAGAATATCCATTTTTACAAGCTTGCTTCTTTGATATTTTAATACTTCGTAATCAAGTGAAGCATATCCTTTTGAACGAGACTTTAGCGCATCAAAGAAATCGTATATAATTTCATTTAAGGGAATTTCATAATCCAACTTAGCACGATTTTCATCAAGGTATTCCATATGTATGAAATTCCCTCGCCTATCCTGACATAATTCCATTATGTTACCAACATATTCTGTTGGAACTATTATTATCGCTTTGGCGATGGGTTCTTCCATATAATCTATTTCACTCAAAGGAGGCAGATTAGTAGGATTATCAACTTGCAAAACTTCTTTATTTGTTTTTATGACTTTATATATAACACTTGGAGCTGTAGTTATAATATCAAGATCAAATTCCCTTTCAACACGCTCTTGGATTATTTCCATATGCAAAAGTCCTAAAAAACCACATCTGAAACCGAAACCTAAAGCAGCAGATGATTCTGGTTCGAACATTAATGCAGCATCATTAAGCTTAAGTTTCATAAGAGCATCTTTTAAGACATTGTATTTAGAACCATCTGCTGGATAAATTCCGCAAAATACCATAGATACTGCTTCTTTATAGCCTGGAAGAGGTTGTTTTGCTTTATTCTGAATAGTTGTGACTGTATCACCCACTCTGGTATCTTCTACATTTTTTATACTTGCAGTTATATATCCTACTTCACCGGAAGTAAGTTCTGTGGCAGGTATAAATCCACCTGGTTTGAGATACCCAATTTCTACAATATCATATTCTTTTTCAGTATTCATAAGATATATAGTATCATCCTGTTTAATAATACCATCCATAACTCTGCAAAAAATTATAACTCCTTTGTATGCATCGAATTTGGAATCGAAAATCAATGCTCTTGCTGGCATATCAGAATGATCTTCAGGCGGTGGCAGATATTGAGTTATTTTTTCTAAAACTTCCTCAATGTTTATTCTGTTCTTTGCTGAAATTAGAGGAGCATGTCTTGCTTCTATTCCAATTATATTTTCAATTTCCTCTATGACATGTTCAGGTCTTGCAGCCTGGAGATCAATTTTGTTAATAACAGGAAGTATTTCCAGGTTATTATCCAAAGCCATATAAACATTTGCCAAAGTTTGCGCTTCAACTCCCTGAGCCGCATCAACTACCAAGACTGCACCATCACATGCAGCTAAAGATCTGCTGACTTCATATGAGAAATCAACATGGCCAGGAGTATCAATTAAATTTAAAATATATTCTTTATTATCCTTTGCTTTATATACCATTCGAACAGCTTGTGATTTAATAGTTATTCCACGTTCTTTTTCTATATCCATATTATCAAGCACCTGGTCATACATTTCTCTTGATGTAAGCAGGCCCGTATTTTCTATAAGCCTGTCAGCCAAAGTGCTTTTACCATGGTCTATGTGCGCAATTATGCAAAAATTTCTTATTCTTTCTTTTTTCAACCTATGCTCCTAATGCTTTTTATTCGAAAAAGATTATATATTAACTACCCATTCTTTACAATCTGATTATCATACTCACTTTGTATCATTTTAATTAATCTATCTTTTTTGTTAGCAGTAATATCAAAAATCACCTTATCAATAAGCATTTCTTTTATTTTCTTAATATCCTTTGCTGAATATCCAAGCTCCATTATATCATGACCTGTTATATCCAGTTCGTTTACATTAGATATATATCCTGAATATACTATTTCATCAAGAACAGATGAATCAGCATTTTTTAAATCCATCAGCACATATACATCATGCTTTTTCATTTTTGTTAAGAGTTTTCTTAAAGATAACTCATCTATCTGATGATTTTTGTACTCAACAACTTTTAAAACTGTATTAATTGTTTTATTATCTGCTCTCAAATCTTTTAATTCCTTTTTAATCATATCTAAATTTGGATAATTTGAAAAAACAGATGCTAATTTGGCAAGATAAGCTTTACCTTCTAATTTTTCCTGATTAATGTATTGAGGATTACTAAATATGTAATAAGCTATATCAGTATCAAAAAGAATTTTAATATCTTCTGAGGCTGATATAATCTTTGATAATTCGTCATATATCCTTTCTTTGGAAATATTATTAAGTAAAAAAGATAACTTTTTCATACTAAGAAAAGTATCTTCTTCAATTTTTAATTTGTACTTGGCTGCAAATCTTACAGCTCTTAGTATTCTCAAAGCATCTTCTTTAAATCTTCTGTCTGCAGAACCTACTGTTCTGATTATTCCATCATTTAAGTCAGCTAATGCATTAAAATATTCATAAATATATGTACCATCAAAAGCCAAGGTGTTAATTGTGAAGTCTCTTCTTAATAAATCAGAGTACAAATTTTTTGTAAATATGATTTCATCTGGCTTTCTAAAATCTGTATATCCGGCTTCTTTTCGAAAAGTTGTTATCTGATATGAAAAATCATTAATATAAACTGTTAAAGTACCATATTTAATACCAGTGCTTTTTACAATCTCAAAAATAGAATATATATTATCTGGATTAGCATCAGTTGCTATATCAAAATCATATGGCTGTATTCCATTCAATGAGTCACGAACACATCCTCCAATAAAGTAAGCCTTGAATCCGCTGTCATGGATTCTGTTTATAATATGTCTATGTACTGAAAAATACTCAGCAAATCTCTCTGTAGGTTTATGCTTTTTCAAACGGGTATACCGTCGGAGCTTGTTTGCCTAAATATCCTATTGCTAAAGCATCATATGCAATTATAAGCTCTTCATCAGTAGGAATAACCATTGCACAAACTTCATTACCGGCAAACTTGCCTTTCCCGATAACTATTTCCTCTCCTCTAATTTTATTAGCTTCATGGTCTATCTCAAATGCAAATGATTTAAGCATTTCCAACACTCTCTGTCTCACAAACCACTCGTTTTCTCCAACTCCAGCAGTAAAAACTATTGCCTTGAGATTATCAGTTGTACAAGCATATTCACCAATATATTTTGCGATCCTGTAACAATAAATATCAACTATATGCAAACTCTCTTCATCACCTTCAAGTGCTTTAGCACGTATATCCTGCATGAGGTTAGTTCCTGCTAGTCCTTTTAAACCGCAATCTTTATTCAACATACGTGTAGTCTTATCATATGCATCTGCTTTATCCATTCCGTCTGCAACATACAGATTGGCAACATGAGCAATTATTGCCGGATCTAAATCACCGCATCTTGTACCCATAATAACACCCTCAAGAGGTGTAAATCCCATTGATGTGTCACGGCTCTTCCCATTTTCAACTTTAGTTATACTGGAACCATTGCCAAGATGCGCAGTAACACAAGTAAACTCATCGTATGGGGTTTTACATAACACTGCAGCCCTTTTGGAAACATATAAATGGCTTGTTCCATGGAAACCATATCTTCTTATGAGAAATTGCTCATACCACTTCTGTGGTATTGCATATCTAAAAGCTTCACATCCCATAGTGCCGTGAAAAGCAGTATCAAAAACTGCTACATTAGGCACACCAGGTAATAATTTTTCGGTAACTTCAACTCCTATGTAATTTTGTGGATTATGTAAAGGAGCAACAGAAAATAAACTTTTTATTTGTTCTTTAACCTCTTCATTAATTAAAGTGCTTTTTGTATATATAGGTCCCCCATGAACTATTCTATGTCCAACAGCGCAAATGCTTTCCTTTTGTACTCCGTTTCTAGTAAACACTTCGAACATTTCACTTAAAGCATCTTCATGCGTTTCTAAAGATATTGGATATTTTGTTTTGTCGCCATTATGCGAAAACCTCATAGAACTTCTTCTGATGTTACCGATTTCTTCTGCTATACCGTTAAGTATTGGTGATACTGTCATATCATCATTAATATTAAAAATATTAAATTTCAAGGATGAACTGCCGCAATTGAGGGATAATATTGTTTTTTTCATAGATCATGTTCCTTTCATCTTTTCAATTATATCATTGCATATTTTTGCTTTCAAGTAAACATAATACCTTATTATTTCACCAACTATTAAGTTATCCTCAAATTAAAAAGGAAACATTTGTTTACACGAACTTATGTTTTATGTTATAATTTGTATATAAAATACATGGAGGCTTCATAATGAAAGACTACTTATCAATCAGAGAGGAACAGACTTACGAATATATAAGGGATTTCATACGTGAGAAAGGCTTTGCTCCTTCTGTAAGGGACATATGCAAAGATCTTAATATTCCTTCAACCTCAACTGCTCACTCATATATTAATAAACTCAGAAGATTAGGATACATTGAAAAAAATGACTCTATTTCACGTTCTCTGACCTTGTCAAAGCAGGATTCGGTTCCAGTAGTTGAAATCCCAGTCATCGGTGATGTAGCTGCAGGAACTCCCATTCTTGCTGTTGAGAACATTGTAGAATACTTTCCTGTTCCTGAAGCTTATCTTAAAAGTGGTATAACCTTTATGCTTAAAGTCAAGGGAGATTCAATGATAAATGCAGGTATTCATGACAACGACCTTATACTTGTTAAAAAACAGGAAGTTGCATATGATAATGATATTATAGTAGCTTTGATTGATAACGAAACAACTGTTAAAACTTTCTATAGAGAGAGAGATAGAATTCGTCTTCAGCCAGCAAATGATGAATATGAACCTATATATGTCTATAAGGACTTACAGATATTAGGAAAAGTATTCGGTGTTTTCAGAATTTTCAACTAACTATAAACAGCTAATAATGAACCTTGTTATTTCATTACTGTTTTCAAATTTACTGGTATCGATAAACTGAGCTTCTTTATACCTTTTAAACCATGTAATTTGTCGTTTTGCATAGTTTCTAGTATTCATCTTAAGAATTCTTATCATTTCATCATAGGTACAGTAACCATCAAGATACTTAACTACTTCCTTATACCCTATTGCCTGCATTGATGTACAGTTACTATCTATCTGACTTTTCAATATTAAAGAAACCTCTTCAATTAAACCTTTTTCTATCATTATGTCAACTCTTGATTCAATGCGTTCATATAATTTATCACGTGGAGGATTAAGCACAAAGACATTAAAGTCAACACTGGAATCATTCTTAATTGCTTGTTGCTTATATTCACTAAGAGTTCCTTTAAACCTACTTAATATATCAAGATATCTGATTACTCTTTTTGTATTATTAGGATGTGTAGTTAAGGC
>JAQVAJ010000107.1 GCA_028690885.1 Clostridia bacterium | reverse complement strand
ACCTTTGGGAAATCTATTAATGCTACTATCATGCTATATGTAGGCTTATGTAACGGAGCCGGCTGGGTTGTTAATTTAGACTCTGAACAATATGTTTTATTGGGAATTGAAAAAATCATTGAATTAGACTGGTGCGATACAAAGGCCATGTATGGATTAATCTATCATGAATTAGGACATATTTATCAAATGCAGCATGGTGTACTTACAAGAGAATATAAAGGTTCGGATTCATTTCTGTGGCAGTTATTCACGGAAGGTATCGCTATGTATTTTGAATAAAGATTGATGGCTGATGATAATTTCTTTCATCAGAATGTGAATGGATGGATGAACTGGTGTGACGCCAATATATATAGAATAAAAGTAGATTTTAATAATGATTTAGCAAATATGTCACGAAGCAATCAAAGGTATTTTGGAGATTGGGTCAATTATTATGGAAAGCCAGATGTGGGATATTACCTTGGTGCAAGATTCGTTCAATGGTTAAATAAACGCTATACGTTCGATGAGATGATTCATTTTGATATATCAATTATCAAAGTTGAGTGGAACTCCTACCTTGAATGTTGTACCTGATTTATAAAGCAATGTATATTCAAAATTAGATTTTTTTAGGGCAAAAGTCTGAATAGCCTACTTATATGAAGCGATAGATTAGATATCAGGAAATAGATTAAATGTTGAGAAAGCTTGTAAAATCAAGCGTTTTTACGGATTTTGAATTTGATCCCCAAATAGCCTAAGTATCACATGTGGAGACGTTAGTTTTAATGTCACGAAAATAAAAAATACCGTAAATACTCGGTTTGTAAGGGTGGTATTTATCCTGTAGTTTTGAGACTGAATCGAGGCTATGGAATGAATACCACTCTTTTTTTTATGTTTCTTGCTACTTATATTTACCTCTATGTGTTAAGGTTTGTGGCTACAGGATAGATATTGGCATAGATTGTGGCTATAATCTCAAAAAAATACTTGAAAAAAATTTTAAATTAACGTAGCCTTATTTGTAGGACGTCCAAATCAATAAAATGAATGATACGAGGAGGATACAATGAATAAAGAACAATTACATAGATACATTGCCGAAAGCACGGGTAATGAGAGCAATATATGCCAGATTTATACGATACAGGACGGAAAGACTGTATATGACGATTGTTGGCGTGGGTTTAATACTGATGATGCGGTTAATGTCAATTCCGTTACCAAGGGAGTAATGGCTTTGCTTGCCGGGATTGCGTTAGACAAGGGCTGTATTGAGAGCGTTGATCAGAAAGTGATGGATTTCTTTCCGGATTACAGCGTTAAGCGAGGGGAGAAAACAATCTATGATGTGACAATCAGACACCTGCTTACAATGACTGCTCCGTATAAGTACCGTTCCGAGCCCTGGACGAAGGTTTGTACTTCGGATGACTGGACTAAAGCATCACTTGACCTTTTGGGTGGGCGAGTAGGAATAACTGGAGAATTCAAGTATTCAACACTCGGTATACAGATACTGTCAGGGATTATTGAGAATGCAACAGGGGAAAGGCTTATAGATTTTGCCAACAATAATCTTTTTATACATGTAGGCATTCCCAAACACTTAATGCA
Organism: Clostridia bacterium; assembly: GCA_028690885.1. GTDB lineage: Bacteria > Bacillota > Clostridia > DUPQ01 > DUPQ01 > DUPQ01. The sequence continues at coordinate 4,435 of JAQVAJ010000107.1, read as the reverse complement.
TGGTGCTTCTAATAAAGATGACCAGTTTGATTTCTTCATGAACAAGGGACCGAGAAAACCTGAGTGGTACTCCGATCCTCAAGATACGGTGACGGCCGGATGGGGGTTGTGCCTGACGGGCCAAGACCTGGCAAGGCTGGGACAGCTTGTATTGCAGGACGGAGAGTACGCAGGAAAGAGGATTATTTCCAAGAAATACCTCGATGATATGCTATCCCCGAAACTAAAGCTTGGTGAGCGCTTCGGATATATGAATTATGGCTACCTATGGTATAAGCCTTTGGATAACAGGGATGTATATGCAGCAATCGGTGACAGCGGCAATATTATATATGTAAATAAAGAGAAAAACGTAGCTGTAGGAGTGACCGGAACCTTTAAGCCTAGGATATTTGACAGAGTGGAGTTTATTGAGAGTAAGGTTTTAGCGGCTTTGGATTGTTGACCAATTTCCCCATACTGGTAAAAAGATGAATTGAAGAAAAATGCCACTAATGGCAAACAAAATCATTACAACCTTTACCTTTGTAGTTATACTTGTTGCAATTGTATTGAAGAAATAGGCCAAATGTGGCAATAATGTTCAATAGAGAATAGACCATGGAAATAAAAAGAGACAAATATTTGGATAAATTAATAAGCAAAAAGAATAATGGTCAGATAAAAAATTACAAAATGGATATGTTTCCTATTACCGATAGATAGTTGATATGTTCGGGTGTACCCTTGACATCAATAGTGGTGTCTCGAGGCATGTTGAGACAGTTGTCTTGATGTCACGCAAAGATAAATAAAATGGCTATAAAGGGCTAGAAATCAAAGGTTTTCAGAATTTCGGTAATAATAACCGATTGCTGGAAACCTTGTTTTTTATTCTCCGAGTGGGGCTGGGAATATAAAATATAAGTTAGGGTTGAGACTACAAAACTGCTTTTTGCCTTGCGAGACTATGGAACTACTGTTTTTAGGATAGGTTGAGACTATAGAACTGTTGCCATTATTTGCTTAAATAGTCAGGATAATTTTGATGTTATTTTTCAAAATCAAATTGAAAAAGAGAATATTTGTAATTGATTTTGTGGTTAAAGTGTTGGTAGCAGCATACTGAAAGTAGCATTTGAGGTAATAATTATTAGCTGCTAATGTGCTTTTGTTATTCCGATAATTGTTTGAATATTGTTCCGAAATCGTTGGTATTATTCCGATAATTTGGTATAATACAAGGGATTGGAGAGATATTTATGTTTATGAGTGTAAAACAAGCTGCAGAAAAATGGGGTATCTCAGATAGAAGAATAAGAGTGCTTTGTTCTGAAGAAAAAATTCCCGGAGCTTATCAAGAAGGACGAGGTTGGAAAATTCCAATTGATGCAATTAAGCCGGTCGATGGAAGATATAAATCTACCGAAAGTCTGCTGGATATGATTGACCGGAAAAAGAAGGAACTAGAGACCAGACGTCCCTTGACAGAAGGTGAAGTTGAACGACTTAGGGAGCAGTTTGTTGTAGAATACACATATAATTCAAATGCGATTGAGGGTAATACGCTGACGCTTCGCGAAACCGATTTGGTTCTGAGAGGCCTTACAATTGACCAAAAACCACTGAAAGACCATATGGAGGCAGTTGGTCACAAAGAAGCTTTTGAATTCGTCAGTGAATTGGTAAAGGATAAAGTTCCGATGAATGAAAGCATCATTAAGCAGATACATTATCTGGTGCTTGCAGATAAGAAGGATGACCGTGGTGTATACCGCCGTGTACCTGTTCGTATTATGGGTGCACAGCATGAACCTGTTCAGCCGTATCTAATTCAACCTAAGATGGAACAGCTATTGATTGACTTTGCTGAAAGTAATGAGCATATTGTAACAAAACTAGCTCGTTTTCACATTGAATTTGAAGGTATCCATCCTTTCATTGACGGAAACGGTAGAACAGGACGTCTGCTTGTGAATTTAGAATTAATGAAAGCTAGCTTTCCCCCTATTGACATCAAATTTACCGACCGTATTGCTTATTATAATGCTTTCGATGAGTATCATATAAAACATAATCTCTCTGCTATGGAAAAATTATTTGCAAGATATGTTAATGAGCGTTTAGATATGTATTTAAAAATGCTACAGTAGGAGGGTAAGACAAGTGATAAATGGTAAAAACATTTTGTTGACGGCTTTTCGGGGGAGTTCTTCGGAAGTGTTGCTTAAGAGTACAGAAATTTATGAAACTCTTATTCTACCAAACGACAAAATTAATGACTCCATAAAACTGATAGACATGATTTCTAAAGAGAAATATGACTATATTATCAGTTTCGGACAAAAACCAAATATAAATAAGAAAGTCCATATCGAAACTAAAGCTCTTAATAAAGATATTCACATATGTACAAATTTTGATTGCAAAAAATTAGAGCTGCTATTTAAACAAAGGTAGATTGTCTTAAATATTTCATACAATGCCGGTACATCTTTTTGTAATGAATTGTATCTAAATTGCTTAAAGTATATCTATGAAAACAATTAAATACAAAAATGGTTTTTGTGCATATCCCGTTTAAAAAGAATATTGATGATTTTAATGTTTTAAGTAAACTAATATTTGATGCTATTGCAGGCATAGAATAAATTTTCATTATAAACATAGTAATAACGATATATTCCCTAAAACCTTAAAACTGTTGATATGTTTCCGCAAACCTTGAAAACGCTAAAAAACGATTGACATGTTCCCAAGAACGCAGACATCAATAATGAGCACTCGAGCTATGTTGAGACGATACAACAGTTCAATTGTTCTCTCATCAAATCAGTTTATTGACTTAAATCGTAACCAGAAACAAGGACTGAAGGAAGAAAAATACCCATATACGGCGCATAATCCTTCTTTAACGTTGTATTTGATATACATGTATGGTAAGATTTTATCAAGGAAAAAGTGCCGTATACGGCAAATATTATTCCTTGGAGAATATTATGGTTATAAATAGAGACAAATATTTGAACCAGCTGATTCATAAAAAGTGGAATGGTCTGATAAAAATCATAACTGGAATAAGAAGATGCGGAAAATCTTATCTTTTATTTAATCTGTTTCATGCGCATCTTAACTCAATTGGTATTGAAGATAAATACATCATTGAGCTTACACTGGATGACGAAGTCAATGCAAAATATAGAAATCCCCTGGAGCTTGGTAAATACATCAGAAGCATGATTATTGAAGAAGATAAAGAATATTACGTCTTCCTTGATGAACTCCAGCACGTAAAAGATATAAAGAATCCATGGCTTGATGGCCAGAATGAAAAAATCGGTTTCGTAGATGTACTCCTCGGATTAATGAAGATTAAAAATGCAGATATCTATGTCACCGGAAGTAATTCAAAAATGCTGTCTTCTGATATCGTAACACAGTTCAGAGACCGTGGAGACGAAATCAGATTGTATCCGCTTTCATTCAGAGAATTCTATAACGCTTTTCCTACTAACAAGGAAAATGCATGGAAAGAGTACTATACATACGGCGGTTTACCAAGAATCATGTCTTTTAGTACTCACAAAGAAAAAAGTGATTACTTACAGAATCTTTTCAAGAATACATACATGAAAGATGTTATCGAGCGGTATAGAATAAGAAATGACAAACAAATTTTGGACGATCTTATCAATATTATATCGTCAGCTGTAGGATCTCTGACGAATCCTAAAAAACTGTCAGACACTTTTAAATCAAAAAGCAATACTTCCATCAATTCCACAACGATTGCACTATATCTGGAGTATTTCGAAGAAGCTTTTATAATTGATATTTCCCACAGATATAATATAAAAGGGAAAAACTACATTGGTACACCTGTAAAATACTACTTTACGGATATTGGTCTTAGAAATGCACGTTTGAATTTCAGACAACAGGAAGAAAACCATATTATGGAGAACATCCTTTTTGTTGAATTGAAAGCAAGAGGATATAACGTTGATGTCGGGGTTGTCGAATACCGGCATCTGGATAAAAACGGCAAGGATATAAGGGCACAGCTTGAAGTTGATTTTGTTGCCAATAGTGGAGGGAAAACATATTACATTCAATCTGCTCTCCATATAGATGATGAGGATAAACATATTAAGGAAATAAACCCCCTAATACGTATCCCGGACTCATTTAAGAAAATAGTAGTTATAAAAGATGATATTATACCCTGGCATGATGATAATGGAATACTATATATTGGTATAAAGGAATTTCTTTTAAATGACCAAGCAATAAACATGTGATTGAGACATCAATATTCAGAGCTCGTTTCACGTAGAGACAGTCGTGTTGATGTCGAAATAAGTAACGTTCAGAACGGCTGAAAATATTTGGTTTGATAGGCAATGTAAAATAAAAGTTAATAATTCGACTTAATTTGCCCGGTATGTGTTTGTGG
>JAQVAJ010000106.1 GCA_028690885.1 Clostridia bacterium | reverse complement strand
TCTGCTCTTCTGAATCATTCTCGTTTGGTATTATCAATGTTGTTACTTCAACATGACATTTTTGAGAAGCTATAGAAATTGTGTTTAATACTGTATTTAAGTCTCCTCCTATTTTTTTATAAAACTCTTCATTAAAAGCTTTCAAATCAATATTCATTGCATCAATATGTGGAAGAATCTCTAATAAAGGTTCTTCACATACATATCCGTTAGTCACCAACACATTTACAAGCCCTTTTTCATGAGCTAATTTTGAACTGTCCATTACATATTCAAAAGATATAAAGGGTTCGTTATATGTATATGCTATCCCTACATTTCCTTTGGACTTCAAAGAAAGAGCAACATTTACAAGATAGTCTGGCGGCGTGTCATATGTTTTTACCAGATTATCATCAGCCATAGAGATCTCATAATTCTGACAGAACGGGCATCTTAAATTACATCCATAACTGCCTACAGAAAGAATCATCTTATTTGGCATAAATCTGTAAAGTGGTTTCTTCTCAATAGGGTCTAGAGCAATGGAAGTAAGTTTTGCATAATTTTTACAGATAATCTCACCATTTACGTTCATCCTTGCTTTACAGAATCCTATTTGACCTTCATCAAGAATACATCCATGAGGACATATCCTGCATTTTACTTTCATTTGTGCCTTACAACCTCGAATCTTTCCATATTATACTTTTCATTTCTTTCTATGCCCGCTTTCTGTAAGGCAATATCTATCTGCTCATCAACAGTATCTACTCCTTCAAGATTAGGTAATAGAAGACCTCTTTTAAAACCTGAGGTTACTATAACACCATATTTCTTCACATCAAGCTGTTCTTTGCTTTGTATCTTTTCTGAAGGCATAAGAACATCAACACTGTATTCAAGTTCCTCAAGCTCCTCAGGTCTGACAGGATTGAATCTGGGGTCCTGAGAACAAGAACTTACCGCATTTCTCAAAATTTCTTCCCCTACACTTCTTGTAACAGGATGTATCGTACCTATACATCCTCTGAGATTTCCATTCTTTTTCAATGAAACAAACACGCCTGCTCGATTTATCAATAATTCTTCAGACAGATTCTCAGGAAGTTTTGCTACCCTTTTATTACGCACATAATGCTCTATAGAATATCTTGCCAAAGCAACATATTCATCTTCAACATGTTTATCTTTAACTTCTTGCTTTCTGTTTGCTTCATTCTTAACTAAGAATGATGCTACAGCATATCCTACTCCGAAAGTATTCTCATATGATAGTAAATCAGCTTCTACTTTCTTTTTATCTAAAGCTCCGGCCATGATTACAAATGTACGGTGACCGCACTCAGCCGCTTTTTCCAAAAAATCTTCCTTTAGATCCATAAATTTCGAGAAATTGCCTTTTGACATAGCATCAGTGACAATCTTATCATATTGTTCGCCTTCTTTAGCATAGCCATAAGGACCAAATACCTTTAGTTTATGTGACAGATCTCCACTGGCAATAAATACAGATCTTCTGTTGAGTCTTTCAGATACTTCTGAAATGCACATCCCAAAACGGTAGTGATCTGCAAAAGGAAGATGTGAAATACCCATCCTTACAAGCCGATAATCTGTATAAACCTCATTTAAAAAAGCTAAAGGTATTACACTTGCATGGTCACTATCAGGCTCTTCATATCCTAATAATCCAGCATTTAGATTAACTCCTTCTGTCTCTTCTTTTAAAATAGATATAAATTCTTTATCATATTCTGCATGGACTGAAATGCCTTTCGCTCCGAACCGGGATAAACTGCCATTAAATTCGTCTGCCGATGATATGTGAATATAGTCAGAATACATTGAACAATGCGATGAAGATATAATTATAGTATCAGGTTTTAATTTTGCTATCATTTCGCAGGCTTTTTTGTAACAGTCTGACGTTTTTCTTATCTTTTTTTCTTCACCCTTTCCAATTGATGGCATGATTATAGGAGGATGCGGAAATATGAATGCTGCTATTATTGACATAGTACACCCCCTCTTAAACTTTAACTGTATCTAAATTATATTTCACATTGAAGATTTATTCAAGTTTATATCAGAATAGAATGCAATACCATTCTTCCCATTCTTTTTCACATAGAAGAGAGCATCGTCTGCATACTTTATAAGTACATCATGATCATCTGAGTCCACAGGAAAGACAGCTGCTCCTATACTTATAGTAAATGAATACTTATACTGTCCTATATCTGATGAATCAACAAATTCTTTGAATTTTTTCAGAACTTCTAAATATTCTTCGTCTGCATCAGAAAATAGTATAGCAAATTCATCCCCTCCGAATCTGGCTACAAAACCTTTATCTTTGAAAAATTCACTTGACCTTTCTGCTACTATCTTTAGAGCAGTATCGCCTACATCATGGCCGAACTTATCATTTATCATTTTAAATCCGTCTATATCAAAAATCGCTAAAACAAATATGGTATTGTTTTTTAATGACTTATCAATCTGATTTACAAAATAGTCATGAAAATATCTTCTGTTTGGAATGCCTGTAAGCATATCATGCGTTGCCAGATAATCTAACTTTTCCCGTAAACTTACAATCTCTTCAATATCCTTCATGGTTGATATCAAGGCGTCTTTATCATTTATTTTAATTGAATTGGATGAGAACAAAGTTTTAATCTTAGTCTTATCTTTTCTTTGAAACTCATATTCTATTCCACTGATATTTCCCTTTTTTCTAACAATTTCAATAAGTTTATTCCTGCTGCTTGCATCAGGATAGAACTCAAGGTCAAATACAGTTCTTCCCTCTACTTCGCTTCTTTCATATCCTAAAAGATCTAACATTTCTTTATTCACTTCAAGTATGATTCCAGTTTCTGCTTCTGTAATTAAAGCAGCATATGGTGCACTATGGAAAATTGTATTAAACTTTTCTTCCTTTTCACCTATATCATGCAGCAATCTTCTAGATACAAGCATTGCAAGATTTATCATCAGATACATCATAACTATCATATTGATTATGAAATAGATTTTTTCATGTATGCTTTGATTAAAGAAATCCTGATTTCCAGAATTATTCAAAAATACCATAATTGTTCTGTATATATTTAGAGCAATTAGGACAGCTATATTGACAATATATACATATGACATGCTTTTCTGGCATGTTTTGATTTTAAATATAAATAGATAAAGAGCCTGTGAGAATATGATTATGTAAGTTATATTAATCGTAATAATTCTAACGGTAAGACTTGGGTTGATATATGTGAAATATATAAAAACAAGAATGGCAGTAATTACAATAAATATGTTATGAAGATAGTGTGCTTTAACTTTAAAAAAGAATATAAGACCAGTGTAGAATAATGCAAATGCCAAAATATTTAATGAATTTGCAACTATAATTGATAAAAAGTCAGGAATTGTTCCTCTTAATGCAATTAATGTATAACCTGCAAAACCGCATATCATCATTGCTACCCAAAATGAAAGACCCTTGTATCTGTTTCTATGCTGTATCCACTCCTGAGTAAGAATTATGAAACATACAAGAAAAACCATAGTCTGTATTCCAAAAATCATACGCATATCCATTAATTATATCTACCCCGTTAACTATTTATTTCCAAGCAATTATACTATAACTTAATAATAAATTCATTAAAATATTTGAAACACACAAATTCATCACTTATTTGTGAGATAATATCTAAAAATTATAATATCACATGGTATAATGTGCTTTATGATATTAAGTAGGAGCATGGAGGGATAATGAATAAAAAAAGAACAATTTTGCTAATAGTTTCAATTGTATTAATAACTGCTTTCCTTTTCACTGGCTGCAACAGTCAGGATCAGAAGTTCACATACAGCAGAGACATTGATAACAATGGATACTGGCGAGGCATAAAAGCTTCAAATTATGTTGAATTAGGGACATATATCGGCTTATCAATCCCAAAAAATACATATACAGTAACTGAAGATGAACTTCAGTCAAACCTGACCAGTATTTTGCAGGATCATTTAGTTAAGACAGATGTTTATGACAGAGATGTTGTTTATGGAGACACTCTTAACATAGATTATATCGGCAGAGTCGATGGTGTAGCTTTTGAAGGTGGCTCTACTGGAGGAAATGGAGCAGATGTCACTATTGGAGTGACAAACTATATTGATGATTTTTTAGAACAGCTTATAGGACATATGCCGAAAGAGACTTTTGATATTGAAGTAACCTTTCCTGAAGACTACGGTGATGAGCAGCTTAATGGCAAAGATGCAATATTCACTATTACAATTAACCATATAGTTGAATCTTCAATCCCTGAACTTACAGATGAATTTGTAAATGCTACTTTTAGTGAATCAAACGGATGGACAACTGTAGAACAGATGAAATCTGGTTTAACAGAAAATATAAAAGATACAAAAGTGTCTGAATATATTCAGGACTATTTAACAGCAAACTCTACAATTAAGGAAATACCTCAGATGATACTGGATTTTCAGGACGAGGCTATTATTCTGTTTTATCAGAATTATGCAACACAATACCAGATGGAACTTGATGATTTTCTAAAGCAGTATGTAGGAGTTGAAAACCAACAGCAGCTTCTTGAGCAATACAAAGAGGATAATGAAAAGGTATCTGAAATGCACCTAGTTATACAAGCTGTCGCTGAAGATGCAAAAATAAAAGCAACAAAAGATGATGTCCAGAATTATTTTGAAAACTATATGCAGACTGATGATTACTCTCAATATGAAGAAATATATGGTTTGAATTACTTGAAACTTACTACATTAGTTCAAATGGTGCTGGATCACATACAGGATAATGCAGTTTTCGAATAAAAATATTAAACATAATAAATAAAGAGCGTAAGCTCTTTTTTTTATTCAATCCTTCTGGGTTTTGACAAGCCGATAAGATAACTGAACCTCTTTTGCGATTCCAAACCTTCTTTTAATTTCTTAAATGGGAAATTTTTATCGAATATTTTTGCCTTTTCCTCATCTATATCATATATCTTGTCTTCGAAAAACCTTCCTGGTTTTAAATAGCCTTTAACTATCTCATATGCCTGCAATGAAGGTATATATGTGTTATGTGACGTTCCTATTTTATACTTTTCAGCCTGAATAAACCCATATCTGCAGTAATAATCAAAGTCTCCATATATAAGTATTGCTTTATGACCTAGTTTTTCTGCCAGTTTAATAGTATGTTTAATAAGTCTTCCGCCTATCCCCTTTTTCTGATATTCAGGTAGTACAGATATAGGTCCGAAAGTAATAACATCATATAACTCATCATTATCCATCAATACATTTGCCTTTGTATATACGATATTACCGACAATCTTATCATCAATTAAAGCTAGCATATCCAACTGCGGAATATAACTATCACTTTGGTGTATTATATGCATAAGATAATGTTCATCACATCCTGGAACATAATGATTCCAGAAAGCTTCTCTGGTTAGCTCTTCTACTGCATGGTAATCTCTGGGTTGAACCTGTCTGATTTTAATATCTATTTCCATTTTTTCATCTCTTCTTTTTCATATTATACAACCATATACTTGAAATGATAACACCATAAATCATAACAGAAACTAAAAGAATCAAAAAGAAGTCTCTTTGTAAAGTATATGTAGTTGTCGAAAATCCTTTTATGAAAATATGACCAAGAACATATGAAACTGGTATTGCCATAAGCCTTAAAAGCCATATCCTTATCATTTCTTTTTTACGAAATACTACTAGCAATAAAACTGCTAATACAAAAGAACCAATGGCTACATATAAGTAATAGTTAAGAGCTAGCCTTGGAAGCGACACAATCTTACCTGTTGGTAATAAGTTGTGTCCAAATATATGAACATCCTCTTCATCGTTATTCTGAAGATAGTAAATAGAAATCTTATCTTTATCAGTATATGGTATTGTAATACTTTGTCTTGAGCTTTTAAGTATATTCTCACTAAAATAGCTAGTCCATGCTTCGACCTGGACTACTGAGATATCTGTATCAATATCAGAGGATTCAATGTAACTGAAACCTTTAA
>JAQVAJ010000105.1 GCA_028690885.1 Clostridia bacterium | reverse complement strand
TTCAAATATTATGGCTTCTGATATATATATTATACCTTATATAAAATGAAGTCACAATGAACCTTTTGTTGACATTTTATGAATCTTCTCCGTAGAATACTTCCATGAGACACAATCCGCTGGCCTTCAATGTGGGTCCACATTTTGATCGGTCTTTACTTGAAATAATACCAGGTATCTGTTCAGGTTCAATAGCTCCCTTACCGACTTCAGCTAGCGTTCCTGCAATAATCCTTACCATGTTATATAAGAATCCGTTGCCTTGTATATCAAAATATATTAAAGGTCCGTCCTGAGAAATATCTAATGTGTATATTGTCCTTATAGTAGTCTTTATACTGCTTCCTGCTGACATAAATGCTCTAAAATCATGTTCCCCTATAAAATATGAAGCTGCTTTTAGCATTTTATCTACATCAAGAGGCTGTTTAACATGACATGTCGTATGTTTATATATTGCTGATGGAACCGATCTGTTTAATATTGTAAACCTGTAATGCTTTCCAGTTGCGCTATAACGGGCATGAAAATCCATATCTACTTCAAAAGATTCCAGTATCCTTATGTCTTCAGGCAATACACTGTTTAAAGCCATACAGAAGTTTGATGGTGGGATGGTACAGTCAATTTTAAAGGAAGCTGTCTGGCCCATAGCATTAACTTTTGCATCAGTCCGGCCACTGCCATTTAATTTAATTGTTTGTCCGGTAAGTTCAAATACTGATTGTTCTATTTTCTCTTGAATAGATATTCCATTAAGCTGGCGTTGCCATCCACTGTAATTCTTCCCGCTGTATTCAATTATTAGAAGTATGTTTTTTAGCATATATATATTTTATGTCATGGCATATTCAAAGTAAACAAAAAGGGCTTTTCAGCCCTTTTTTAGAATAATCATATTTAGCACCATTACTTATTTGGTATTTCTTCCCCAATTTCAATGGTCAACATCAGTGTATTTTCATCTCTTACAATAACTATGTCAACTATCTGTCCGACTTCACATTCGTCAACAAGTTCTTTAAATTGAGAAGAGCTTGAAATTTCCGTTCCTTTAAATGATTTAATATAGTCCCATTCCTGCAATCCTGCCTTATCTGCAGCAGAACCTTCTTCGACCATACCTATATATACGCCTATCTCAGTCAGATTCAATCCATACATCATATTGTACAGTTTCAAATCATTTTGGGATGTTATTTCTCCTAGTGATACTCCAAGATAAGGTCTCCCTTTGACATAACCGTAATTTATCATGTCATCAAGAACATTCTTTATATCATTTATAGGTATTGCAAATCCTATTCCGTCAATCTCACTTCCATATGATTTTGCATTGATTATACCTATCAGTTCCCCTTTGGTATTTATTAACGCACCTCCAGAGTTACCAGGATTCACAGCGGCATCAGTCTGTAATAGAACCATTTTTTCACCATCAAGAGTTATTTCTCTTTCTAAACCACTTATATAACCGACAGTCAGACTCTGAGAAAGATACCCTAATGGATTTCCTATTACAAGAACTAATTCTCCTACTACAATTTCATCACTGTTGCCTATAACCATGTATTCAAGATCATCTGCATCTATCTTTAAAAGAGCAAGGTCTAACTGTACATCCAGTCCTATAAGTTCTGCTTCGTAACTTTCCTTATCATTTAAATATACTGTAATTTTGTTAGCATTTGCTACTACATGATTATTAGTTAATATGTATCCATCTTTACTTATTATTACACCTGAGCCTGAACTTGTTGAAGTATACGTTGACCATACTGATGATGTTTCAAATTCCACCACAATACCAACAACTGCATTAACATTGTCTGCATATATATCGGCAACTGAATCATATTCCTTTATTGTACTCGATGATGTGTATATTGATGAGGAATTATTTTCACCTGAAGGCTTATTAGATTGTGAATTTAATACATCTTGATTTTCGTATAATTTATTCAGCTCAACTGCCTTCTGGTAATATCTGCTTGCCACATATCCGCCTGCAAGACCTACAAGCAGGGAAAAAACAGAGCATACAGCTATTGCTATTATAAAGGTTTTCTTGAAAGTGGACATCCTTTTCTTTTCCTGCACATTTGCATATGCGGCATTATTATATTGATAGTATAGATTTGTCGGATTATTGTTATCATTTACATTATATCTGTTATCCATTAAAAATACCTCCTTATTGTTTATTGCATTATAAGTATATTTCTTTCTTGTGATAAAAATGTGAAAGAACATTATATGTTATGTGATAGAAGTATTTGCACAGCCTTAACATATGTATCACAGTGTTATCACATTTTGAGAATAAGATAAAATTGAAATTGTTTTTCATAGTTGGTACAGACGTATATTAGATACGTTTTTGTTCCGATACCAAATTTTCAGAGGAAGGAGGATATTACTAAAGAAAGGCACATTAGAAAAAATATCAGCCAAGTCAAAAATTGTGCCTAAAAGCCGCAAATGCGGCTTTTTTAATTTAAAGGTGTATAAAGATTTTACTATATTCATTATTGAAAAAAGCTAATTTGTGTATTTTTTGTTGGAATCTCGTTCATATAACTGAATATCAAACTTAGATTATGCATTACATTGTGGGATTCACATTCATTTCTAAATATTTCCATCAGATGATCATTATTATCACTTATGCATTCATATGAATACCCATATCGGTTAATGTATTTCTGTTTTATACCAGGGAAATTATCATCAAGAGCCTTATAGAAATATTCCCGGTCACCTTCTCTCATTGTTGTACCCATATTGAAATTAATTATTCCTTTTACATCTGCATCAAAACAATATTCTAATACACCACGGATATTACTTTCATTATCATTTATATATGGCAGTATCGGTGTCATCCATACTACCGTTGGTATCTTGTTTTCCTGTAATACCTTTAAAACCTCATATCTTTTTTTTGTAGTACATACATTTGGTTCAAGTATCTTACATAATTTTTCGTCATATGTAGTTAAGGTCATTTGAACTACACATTTAACTTTCTCATTTATTGATGCCAGAATGTCTATATCTCTTAATATCATATCGGATTTTGTCTGTATCGCAACACCAAATCCATAATGGTCAATAATCTCTAGACATTTTCTTGTAATCATAAGGTCTTTTTCGTGATGTAGGTAAGGATCACACATTGCTCCTGTACCTATCATACATTTATTCCTTTTAGTTATAAGGGCTTTTTCTAAAAGTTGCGGAGCATTGATTTTCACTTCAATATCTTCAAAATCATGGGTGAAATTATAGCACTTACTCCTACTGTCACAGTATATGCAGCCATGAGTGCACCCACGGTACATATTCATGCTGTTGTACGAAGATAATATTCCTTTTGCTTGCGTAAAGTGCATAATCTTTCCTTTATTATTAATCTGAGTGCTTTTCCAGTTCGAACCAGAACACTACCCCTGCATTACTGTTATATACCCCGTAATTCCCATTATGCATCTCCATAATAGCCTTAACTATCGACAAACCTAAACCATATGATTTGCTGTTGCCTCCTCTTGATTTATCTTCCTTATAGAAACTGTTAAACAGATTTGGTAATGCCTGTTCGCTTATACCTGGATGAGTGTTATATATGCTGGTTCTTATCTTATTATCTATTTCCTTGATGTTAATATTAACTATTTTTTTCTCATCACAGTATTTTATAGCATTTTCCAGAAGATTAGTAATAACATGTGTTATTTTATTATAGTCTCCTTTTACAATGTAGTCATCCTGATAATTGAAAGTAAGTTTGATTTCAGCTTGCTCAATCATAATTCTTATATCTTTCAATACCGATTCCACAGCTTCATTCAGACAGAATATGGAGTCATCAATCTTTGCAGTTCCGCTCTCAAGCTGGGAAAGCGTAAGAAGCTGGTTAACCATCAAATTCATTTTCATTGCCTGTTCAGATATTATCATAAGCTGGCTTTTAGCATCTTCGTCATCTTTGTATTTTTCAACTAAAAGTTCAGAGTATGCAGTTATAAGAGACAGTGGTGTTTTAAAGTCATGAGATACTGATGCAATAAATTCTTTTTTAGTTTTATTTGAACTTTCCTGCTTTTCCAAATCATTCCTTAGCATAATTGCTCTCTGTTTTAGATAATCTATACTGTCTTGAAGCTTTCTGCTCATTTCATTTATACTGTTTCCTAAATCACCTATCTCATCATTTCCAGAAACCTCACATGTTTCAGAAAAATCCAGATTAGATATCTTATTAGCGACCTTGTTTATGTTCACTATGGGTTTTGTTATCTTGTCAGAAATAATAATAACTGCAATAACTGCTATTAATAAGGTTATGATAGAGACGTACATAACAAATCTCTCTGCAGTATTTGCAACTATTGATATATATTCTTTTGGTGAGTTTAATACAATGTATGAGCGAACTATATTCCCATTGGTACTGTCAGTGTTTTCATATACCATCGTAATTAAGTTTATACTGGGAAAACCTCCTACATTTGTTTCATCGGTTTTGTACCCGTATACTTTTGTAATATCTGCTAATTCTCCATTTGTGATAAGAACACCTATATAGTCTTCAAGTGCTTTAATATCAGGAGTGTCATTAGGAAGATACTGCCCAGTTATCTTGGTTGAATAACCAATGTCAACCTGCATTCCGGTCTCATCGTAAACAAACCATATAATTTCTATATTATTTCTTTCAATCTTATCAAAAGCATTGATAAGGTTGTCTCTGAAATCCGGTGTGGAAATATCAATTTCTGCGAAGTATCCGTTTATCTCTTCGCCATATTCTATTAATTCATTATGTTTAGCTCTTATATAAAGGCGCTCAAAACCCATATTACTGAAAAATATAGTAACAAGAACATTGAAAAGCAGTACGCATATAATTATTAGTATAAGCTTATTGCGCAGTTTAATAGTTATCCCTCCAGCTTGTACCCATATTTTCTTACTGTCTTTATGCAGTCTCCTGATTGTTTCAACTTTGTTCTAAGGCATTTCATATGTGTGTCTACGGTCCTTGCATCTCCAAAAAAGTCATATCCCCATACTGCAGACAAAAGTTTTTCTCTGGAGTGAACGATATTCTTGTTCTGTATGAGATACTGGAGCAAATCAAACTCCTTAGGAGTAAGATTGATCTTTTCATCTTTCACATATACTTCATGTTCCCTTACTTTTAAAAGGATATCATTTGCGCTTATATCATTGTCAGCAAACATACCTGATCTTTTGAGTACCGCTTTTACCCTGGACACAAGAACAGCAGGGCTGAATGGTTTTGTTATATAATCGTCAGCTCCCAATTTCAATCCATGAAGCTCATCATACTCTGTATTTCTTGCTGTAAGCATAAGAACAGGTACCGTTGATTCTATCCGAATAGTCTTTAGCACTTCGAATCCGTCAAGTTGTGGCATCATTATATCCAGTATGACAAGGGAGACATTTTCACTGTAAAATAAATCTAAAGCTTCCTGTCCGTCTTTAGCCTCAATTACAGAATAACCCTCTTTTACAAGGCAGGTTTTAACGAGGTTTCTTAAAGCAGGTTCATCTTCCGCAATTAGAATCTTATTCAGCATTTCTACCTCCAAAAATACATTCTTTTATATGATTATACCACTTATTTGTGATAAAACTGTGTTTTATAAATCATGTGAATATGCTCTGATTATAGCATTATATAGATACTGTTATTTTACTGTATCTATAACTTCTCCAATAACAGGCAGTTTTGTGACATCATACTTAGCTGAAAACTCGTTGTATATATGCATATATCTTTCCTGGTCAGTCTTTTTTACATCATGCAGATATTCATGAGTATCAAAAGCTCCTTCAGAAATCTGTATTGTAAGAACAGCAAGATTAGAACAGTGGTCTGATACTCTTTCATAATTACTTATCAGATCAGAAAGAATAAAACCTAGTTCAATTGTACAGTTTCCTCCTTGCAGTCTTTCGATGTGGTGTGCTTTAAGTATAAGCTTCAATTCATCAATTACCTGCTCTAGCGGTTCAACCTTATATGCTTTTTCAAAATCATTATTTATAAACGCATCCATTGAAAGTACAAGTATCTCTTCAACAGCATCAGCCATTACTTTTAACTCCTGGTTTGCCTGTG
>JAQVAJ010000104.1 GCA_028690885.1 Clostridia bacterium | reverse complement strand
TATAATAACAAAAATACTCTATTTAATACCTTACCCATCATTAGTTATTGCATAATATTCATTACTTATGAATAATTTAATAGATAAAAAGAAAAATCACATTAATCAATGTGATTCTTTTTTAATATATATTTTTAATATTATCGATTATCTTAATTAGCAGGTTCGTTTGATTCTGATGGTTCAGGATCGGCTGTAACCTCAGCAACCGGTGTTATTTCAGAATCGTCTAACTCTTCTTCTTCCTCTTTATAATGTAAAGGACATACCATATCCATATCCACTTCATGTACTACATCATATGGGACTCTCTCAAACTGCCATATAGTTTTACCATCAACTTCAACTGAGAATGTTTCCTCATTTACTTTATAGAACGCTCCGTCAGGTCTTACAAGACGTACCATCGCCCAGACATAACTGCTCGGACAGTCATCACTTGCAAGATAAAATCTTCCATATTCATCTTTATTATTTGGATATGCGCATACTACGACTTCCTGGTGAGTATCACATTCTTCCGTTGGTTCTGTACCTTCTATGAAGTACTCTGTTATAACGGTTTTTGAGCCTCTTGGGTCTTTAGTACATAAATCAGAAGCAAGCTTACCTGAATATATACATATTTCCCTTGTCACTATACCTGCTGATGGCATGATAAACTGTTTCGGTTCAAGATTTTCATGAACTAAATTCATTACTGCATTCCACAACTTTAAGGCCCTTCCGTACTCATCGCTTACAAGCGAAACAGGTGCAGATTTGTTATCATAACCGTACCAAACGGATGCTGTGTAATAAGGTGTATAACCACAGAACCATTTGTCTAAATAATCTGATGTTGTTCCTGTCTTTCCTGCTACAGCAATTTGACCATTTTGAATATTTACAGCTCCATAGGCTGTACCATTAATCCAATATGTTGTTGTAGTAGGTTTAACGACCTCTTCAAGCATATTGGTAAGAATTGCTGCTGACTGTTCTGAATATGCAACTGTGTAAGTGTTCTGCCATCTGAATATTGTTTCTTTTGAATTATTTGCAATCTTTGTAATACTATGAGAATCCATATGTATGCCCTTGTTAGCAAATGTGCTAAATGCGCTTGCCATTTCTAAAGGACTTACTCCGACAGCCAGTCCGCCTATTGCTGTTGAAACTGTTGAGTCATCATATATAAATTCACTTCTATGTATGCCTACGGCCTCAAGATATTCTACTGAATTATCCCTGCCAAGATAATAAGACCACACCTTTGCTGCTACAACGTTTACTGATGCTTTTATAGCATTACGGATGGTTGTTAAACCTTGATAATCAGTTGAGTCGTAGTTGGTAGGATATATAAGGTCAGGATTCTTAGGGTCAAGATAAGCTGGAGCATCATCTACTATTGTTGAAGCTGTTATTAATTTAAGATCTAACGCAGGTCCGTATACTGCTAAAGGTTTAAAGGTTGAACCAGGCTGCCTTTGCATTCCTGTAGCTCTGTTGTATGTTCTGCTTCCTGTTTTTTCTCCATTACCTCCATACAGCCCTGCTATACCTCCTGTATACTGATCTATTATAACCATCGCACCCTGAGGCTTTTCGCCATAACGTATTGCATCAATATTAATTATGGAACCGTCTTCCCTATATTGTGCAAAATATGAATCATCTGTAAAAACAGTGTCTAATGAATCCTGAACGTGAGGTACTAATGTAGTATAGATATGAAGCCCGTTATTGTATATTATTCTTTCTGCTTGCAGTTTGGAAATAGAATTCTGAGCAGACAGAATATCAATTGCTTCTGTAATGACATAATCAAGAAAATAACTTGTTATTGATGATGATACATATTCCACTTTTTCTGCAAATACTATCTCGTATGCCAATGCTTCATCATATTCTCTTTGGTCTATATAACCCAATTCCAGCATTTTATCCAAAACGTCCTCACGCCTGAACATTAATTTCCTTATTTTCTCTTCATTGCCATAAGGGTCATATGTACCAGGCGAATTAGTAATAGCTGCAAGGACAGCTGCTTCAGAAAGATTTATTTCATCTAATGTCTTTCCAAAATACATTTTGGATGCTGACTGATAACCATAACAGCCGTTACCCATATTTACAAGATTAGCATACATGGTAATAATCTGTTTTTTGTCATACTTCATTTCTAAAAGTACAGCATTGTATACCTCTTGAATCTTTCTTTCAAATGTCTGTTCGAAACGACCTGTTATATTTTTATATACCTGCTGGGTAATAGTACTTCCTCCCTGAGCAATGTCGCCTCTATTCTGTATAAGTTTTACAATAGATCCACCTATTCGTATAAAGTCAAATCCAGAATGCTGGTAAAATCTTTCATCTTCAATTGCAACAATTGCTTGTGCTAATACTTCAGGTATCTGTTTTGTTGTTATAACTTCTCTGTTTATATTATCGCTTCCAGTAAGTGTTCCAATAATATTTCCTTCACTATCATGAATGAATGTTGTAAGACCTGTTGTGATTGCCAGATCTTCATCTGTTAGTATTTTTGAAGTGGAAATCCATGCAGTTATAATCCCTAGACCAAGGCCTCCTGCTAAAAAGCCCGCAATAAGTATAACGGCTAAAAGAATTTTTAATGCAGCCCAGAAAGTACTGAAAAAAGTGCTTAAAAAAGAAGGGGTATACTCTACATATTCAACATTTTGAATATCTTCTTCCTCATCTTCGTATAAGTTTTTCAATTCTTCTTCGTTCATCTCACTACCTCATTAGCATAAGAGCTTTCTTATACTCAAAAAATATTCTGCGTGCTATATGCATACAGAAATTTATTCTTTTTTTTCTTTATCATCTTTTTCTTTGTCTTCTAGTACATAGCATTTTCCTGTAAATTTCGCACCCTCATCACTTATGAGGCTTAATGCATATGTATCTCCTACGAAATTAGCAGAAGAAGACATTTTTATGTAATTTTTTGACTTTAATATTCCTTCAGCATCTCCACTTAATATGATGTTAGCTCCGATAAATTGTCCTTTGGCTTTTGCCGATTTTGTGAAAACTATATCACCTTCTGCATTTATATCGCCTATAATAGTTCCTTCGATAGTAACAGATCCTTTTGTTGAAATATCACCTTTTATTGTACACATTGGTCCTATTAAAACGTCCAGCTTTTTTTGCCTAATCATTTTTTTCTCCTACTTTGATGAAGTTATGAAAAGTGTCGGGTTTATAGGTATATCATTAACCCTGATTTCAAAATGAAGATGTGGTCCTGTCGCAAGCCCTGTTGAACCCACATAAGCAATAACCTGACCCTTTTCTACTGTGTCTCCTGCTTTAACTAAAATTTTTGAACAGTGGGCATACAATGTTGTTATGCTTTCACTATGTTTAATTCGAAGCCAGTATCCATATCCTGACTGTTCATATCTTACTGATAAAACAGTCCCTGTAGCAGCTGCGTAAATCTCATCTCCCCATAAACCACCGATATCTACTCCAGTATGCTGTTTATATTGATTCAATATAGGATGATTTCTCATTCCAAAGGCAGATGCAATGTATGTTGATTTTGTTGGCCAATAAGTTGGTACCGATATTAAATATTCACTAAGTATATTAGCAGCATTAGTAAAATCAACAAGTTCTGATTTTGTATTCTCATTTGTTTCCAGCAAAATTTCCAAAGCTTCTGCAATATTGGCTGCATCTTCTGCAAATTTGGCAACATTATTAGCTGTAACTGAAGCGCTGGCTAATGATATGCTGTCAGTATATCTCTCTGCAATATTCTTAAGTTGAAGCGATAAATCTTTTATCTGTATATTTAAGTCTTCCTGAACTGTTTCCAGTGTTGCAATTTCATTTAATTTACTATCCAGTAACTGAGCTTGTTTTCCGACATAAGTGCTTAAGGTGATCATTTCAGTGTTGTAATCTGCTACAATAGCTTCCATCTGAGCATTTACCTGTTTATTCTCGTTAATAAAATAAAGCAAAGACAAACTCAGACATACTATAATAGCCATTAGAAAGTAAAATATTAGTGATAATTTAAGAATTGGTGATGTAACCTTTAAGACTTTTGAAGATTTCCCTCCCTTAGGGATATAAACGAGCATACCTTCGCCGTCTAAATCTGTTCTACCTTTTCGCATCTATCCTCCTCATACTTATAAAAGATACTATCATATGAATATACTTTTTTCAACAGTTTATATATCCTTACTAATAAAACTTCATTGCTGCAGTTCTGGAGTTATCCTCGCACCATTGCTGAGCATATGACCCTTCCTTGACATAAATGGATGAAAGCATTGCACATCCATAAAAAATATGCTCCCCTATATTATCAACACTGGAAGGTATTTTAATGCTTGAAAGATTGACACATTCCCAAAATGCTCCAGCCCTTAGGTTTAACGTGCCTTCAGGAATCTCAATGTCTGCTAAATTTATACAGTTTTTAAACGCATTCTGTCCAATTTCAATTAAACTATCAGGATATACAACTTGCTGAAGCATTTCACAATTAGAGAAGGCATTTTTACCTATATATTCTACTGTTAAAGGAATCTGATAAAAATCACCGGTTTTTTTTGCAGGATATATAATAAGCTTCTGCTGGTCTTTATCAAAAAGAACTCCATCTATAGATGAAAAATACTCATTTCCTTCACTGACTGTTATTTCCTTAAGATTTTCACATCCTGAAAAAACATTTTCTCCTAAACTTTTCAGATTTTTAGGAATATTAAACTGTGTTAATGATACACAGCTGAAAAAAGCATTGTTACCAATAGTAACGACCGTTTCTGGTAATACTATTGATTTTATTTCAGAAGCCCCCCAAAAAGCATTAGGGGTTATACCAGTGACAGGTAAATCATTTATCATATCAGGAATTACAACTGTTTTACTTTTTCCATGATATTTGGTTATTTGTATTTCCTTACTGTTAACAATATTAATAGAAAAAAGGTTTTCTTTTGTTGTACTGCACGATGTAAGTATTCCAAAAATCAATACCAGTACTAAAAGCATTCCAACTATCCTTATTCGTCTGTTCATATTACCTCCGTTCATTTTTAGTGCTTAATATATATACCACAAATGTGACAGATTTGTCATCAAAACATAAAAAACTCAGAAAAAATAGACTTTTTTCTTATGTAATGCTATAATCCCAAATTAATAACAAACAGAAGTATGGAAGGGGTTTTATATGAAAACCGTGGTTTTAATCAAAGATTGCACACTTTTAAACAGTGAAACAGATAAATCATTTAAAATTAGTTTTAAAGAAAAGTTGGAAATCGCAAAACAACTGGAGAACATAAATACAGATATAATTGAGACTGGTTATGCTGATGGCTCTCAAGCAGAACTTATAGCTGTTAAAACAATAGCAGGCTCACTTAGAAAAAGCATATTATGCTGTCCTTCTAAACTGAATAAGACAAGCATAGATAAGACATATGAAGCTATTAAATGTGCAGTAAAACCAAGAATTCACATATCTGCTCCCGTATCAGCAGTAAATATGGAATATCAGTTACATATGAAGAAAGACCAGTTATTTGAAAATATAAAGGAATGTGTAAACTATGCAAAAAGCTTATGTGACGATATTGAGTTCACAGCTCTTGATGCAACAAGAGCTGACAAAACTTTACTAATTGAAGTACTGAAAATCGCTATAAGTTCAGGAGCATCTACAGTAGGAATAGAAGATTCAGTCGGACACATGCTGCCAGAAGAAGTCTTTTTGTTTATTGATGATCTTAAAAAACAGTTATCAATTGATAATAGCATATGTCTTTCTTTTAAAGCAAAGAATGATTTAGGTATGGCAGTAGCCAATTCTGTTTGTGCAATAAAATCAGGCGCTAATCAGATATCCTGTTCCATTAACGGATTAGCCAATGATGCCAGCCTGGAAGATACCGCAACAGCAATTTTAACAAGAAGCGATGATATATCCATTACCAGTAACATAACACCATCACAGATTAACAGGGCTTCTGTGCTCTTATCTGGAATATCAGATACTAAAAATATTAAATCAAAAGGCATATCCCTTAATAACAAAGTAAATGAAGAAACAGAGCTTTTAGATAAGCAGATGGACACATATGCTTTCAGAACTATTATTTCTGATTTAGGATACAGCTTGACAGACAAA
>JAQVAJ010000103.1 GCA_028690885.1 Clostridia bacterium | reverse complement strand
TGAGAATATGAATATTATTATGGCTATAAATATGGGTGCAGATGATTTTATATCAAAACCTTTTGATCTTGATGTACTCACAGCAAAAATCAATGCACTATTAAGAAGGACTTATGATTTTAAACCTAACGATGAATGTTTAATAGCAAATGGACTTATCCTTAATACTAATAACCTGTCAATGGAATATAAAGATACTGTTTATGAACTGACAAAGAATGAATTCAGAATTCTTCAGGTTTTGATGAGTTCTAAAGGGAAAACTGTAAATCGTGATACATTGATGTCTAAACTGTGGGAAACAGACAGTTATATAGATGATAATACTCTGACTGTTAATATAAACAGGTTAAGAAAAAAGCTTGAAGCAGTAGGTCTTAATAATTTCATAATAACAAAAAAAGGAATCGGGTATCTTGTACCATGAAACTTTTTTTTGAATATCTTAAATATCACATAAAAAGTATAATTCTGTTTTCTTCATTTTCATGTATATTTCTTATCGTATTCATACTGTACTCCGTTGAACCGCAACCGGCTTTGTATGCTTCTTTTATATGCTTTGTTTTTGGCCTTATGTTAGCTATTCTGAGCTTTATCAGATTTCTTTCTAAACATAAATCATTATCAGAAATGAAGAATAAAATTACTATAACTAAAGATGACCTCCCAGTACCAAAAAACCTTATAGAACAGGATTATGAAGATCTTATTACTGTTTTGCACGATGAAAAAAACAGTATAGAATCAAAAAAAGCAAATACAATTGCTGAACTTAATGACTATTATACAATGTGGGTACATCAGATAAAAACACCTATATCTGCAATAAAACTTCTATTTCAGACTAATGATATTCATGATGTAGAAATAGAGCAGCAGCTTTTTAAGATAGAACAGTATTCTGAAATGGCTTTGCAGTATATCCGTACTGAGTCAGATGTTGCTGATTTTCTAATCCGTGAATACCCATTAGATGCAATAATAAGACAAGCTGTAAGAAAATACTCAAAATCCTTTATTACCAAAAAAATTGCTCTAGATTATACTCCGACACAGAAAACAGTATTAACAGATGAAAAATGGCTTTTATTCGTTATTGAACAGATACTTTCAAATTCTTTGAAATATACAGACTCTGGAAAAATATCAATATACACAAAAGAAGATGATAAATATACATTAGTTATTGAGGATACCGGAATAGGTATTGAACCTAATGACCTCCCAATGATATGCGAAAAAGGATATACAGGGATAAATGGAAGATATGATAAGAAATCAACAGGTATCGGACTATATCTAAGCAAAAAAATACTTAGTAAACTTTCTCATCAGTTAGCAATAGAATCTCAACCTGGTTTTGGAACAAAAGTTTATATCATTTTTTCTTCAGATGAAAGAATATCTGACTAACTTACAAAAATGTAAGATTAATACGTGTTTTGTAAGTATATTTTATGGATAACCTCTTACTTTTTATGTGATAATATCTGCAAACAGGAGGTTTTCTATGCTTTTAGATGTTAAAAATCTTAAAAAAATCTATACTACAAGATTTGGCGGACACAATGTGCAGGCCTTGACTAATGTAACTTTTTCAGTTGAGGAAGGCGAATTTATTGCAATAATGGGAGAGTCTGGTTCTGGAAAGACCACGCTTCTCAATATAATTGCTGCTCTTGACAAACCTACTTCAGGTGAAGTTTTCCTCAAGGACAAATCATTAATAGGTATTTCTGAAAAAGAAATTTCAGCTTTCAGAAGAGATAATCTTGGTTTTGTTTTTCAGGACTTCAATCTTCTTGATACTTTCTCTGTAAAAGACAATATTCTTCTCCCCCTTGTATTATCAGCACATACATACGAAGAAATGAAGAACAGTCTTAATACTGTGGTTGAGAAACTAGGAATATCAGATCTTCTTGACAAATTTCCATATGAAATATCAGGAGGTCAGAAACAAAGAACAGCCATTGCAAGAGCTATAATTACAAATCCTAAACTTTTACTTGCAGACGAACCAACAGGAGCTCTTGATTCAAAAGCAACAGAATCGCTCCTTAAATTGTTCAAAAAAATAAATGAAGATGGACAGACAGTATTCATGGTCACTCATTCTGTAAAAGCTGCAAGTCACGCATCAAGAATTTTATTCTTAAGAGATGGAGCAGTATTTCATCAGATATACAGAGGTTCCTCATCAAATGAAGAAATGTATCAAAAAATATCCGATACATTGACAGTTATAGCGACAGGTGGTGGCTTCAATGCGTAACTGCATGTATTTTAAACTTGCTGCAATAAATATAAAGAAAAATGCAAAGATGTATATCCCATATATTATTACCTCTATCATTACAATAATGATGTTCTATATTATGATTTTCTTAACACACAATCCTGGATTGGTTGGAATGAAAGGCGAACATTCATTAAGAACTGTATTAGTAATGGGAATATATGTTATTGGTATTTTTTCTGTTATATTTCTATTCTATACTAACAGCTTTCTACTCAAGAGAAGAAAAAATGAAATAGGCCTGTATAACATTCTGGGCATGGAAAAAAAGCACATAGCCCGAATGTTAACTATAGAAAATTTATATACTTATCTTATAAATATGATTTTGGGTCTATTCTTCGGAATTCTGTTTTCCAGACTTATGCTGCTTTTACTCTTTAAAATTTTGAAGGCAGGAACAGGCTTCGTTTTTAATATTTCCATGCAGGGATTATATATGAGTTTCATTTTTTTCACTGCAATATCAGTTTTAATTCTTCTAAACAACATCCGCCAGATACATTTATCAAAACCAGTTGAGCTTTTAAAGGGAGGAAATGTAGGAGAAAAAGAACCAAAAACAAAGTGGCTTTTAGCAGTTATAGGGATTATTACAATGGGTACAGGATATTATCTGGCTATAACCGTTGATAATGCAATCTCAGCGCTTAATAATTTCTTTATAGCTGTAATATTGGTTATCATCGGGACATATTGCATATTCACTGCATTCAGCATTGCTTTTCTGAAAATTCTTAGAAAAAATAAGAAATATTATTATAAGACTAAACATTTCACTTCAGTATCAGGAATGATTTACAGAATGAAACAGAATGCTGTTGGTCTTGCTAATATATGCATTTTATCCACTATGGTACTGGTAATGATATCTTCAACAGTATGTCTGTATATCGGCCAGGATGATGTTCTGAAAAACAGATTTCCGACAAATATTGAAATCCAAACCGTATTTGCAAATAAAGAAAAATCTGAAGCAGTCAGTAAGACAGTTAATCAGAAAATACTGGAAAGCGGATATGAAATTGATGCATATAATGAATTTCGATTCAAAACATATTCTCTTGAATTCGATAATAAAAATCGTGTATTCCACCATAGTAGCGATATTTCTCTGAGTCTGGATAAAATGTATATTACATATATGATTCCAATTGAATCATATAACATAAATACCGGTTCAGATATTATTCTTAATGATAATGAAGTAGCCATATACAGTCCAGATGATATTGATTTATCAGACAAATTTAATATTAATGATAAAACATTCTATGTAAAAAATATTGTTGAAAACCCTAATTTTTCAATTCTGAACAATGGATCATATATGAAGCTTATTTACATTTTTGTAAGCAATGAAGAAGTTATAAAAGATATTCATAAAGATTTTGTTGAATATTTTGGTGAGTATTATGATTTATCGTATCTAATAGGGTTTGATGTTAAGGAAACCGAGGAAAAACAGGTTGAACTTATGTACAGCATACGTGATGAACTTAGAAATACAGATGAATATAAGAACCTGTCTTTTATCATGTACGCAACCGCAGAGGAAAAGCTTGATTTTTACGCAATTTATGGAGGCTTATTCTTTTTAGGATTATTCCTTGGCGCATTGTTTATGATGGCTACAGTTCTGATAATTTATTACAAACAGATTTCTGAAGGATATGAAGATAAACATCGTTTCCATATCATGCAGCAGGTTGGAATGAGCAAACATGAAATAAGAAAATCCATACGCTCTCAGGTTCTAACAGTCTTTTTCTTGCCTCTTGTGACTGCAATTATACACATATTATTCGCTTTTAAAATGATTACAAAAATGCTTGAGATTCTAAATCTTACAAATGTCAGTTTATTTGTTATATGCACAATAGCAACTGTAATAATATTTGCAATCTTCTATGTTATTGTTTATTCACTTACTGCAAGAACATATTACAAAATAGTAGAATGACTACCCAACCTTTATAACATATCTGTTAAGATAACAGGGATATTTCGTAAGGTCCTCCCTATAAGGAGCTAAAACCACGAGGTTCCCTGTTAGCTTATCTTCATATACTCCATGATTTGAGTAATCAACGACATTGGAAGTCTTTTCCATAGTTTCATGATTTGATCTCTTTGTATCTATAACCATAACTGTATCTTTAATAATCTTATAAGATTTCTTATCTACTTCAGCAATACACAAAGGATATCTTGGCAGATTACCTTCAGGATTTTTGTCATTTATAACACCTATATAGTAAAGCTTATTATTGCTGTGATTAAATAATTTCGGAATACATGATGATGAATACATAATACTACCATCATTAAATGTAAGCATTTTCGGTTCAGACCATGTATGACCGTTATCATTTGAAACTGAATAAAACTTGGTTCCAATAATCTTATCCGCTTGTCTATAATTACTGTTGCGCATTACCATTATTACTTTATTGTTGCCTAATAAACCGAATGTAGGTTCATACAATCCTCTTACTGACTTATCCAGTCCTACAGTTACATACTGATTTATATCCCACTCATATTCCAATTTATCTCTATTCCATGTACCTTTTAAAGCGCCAGCTTTCATAAAACCCATACCAGTCGGATTTAGTAATGTTCCATCATCATTTAAAGCCTGTATCTGAACGCTAAGAAGTAATGAACCATCTTCTGCTCTTACCACTAAAGGAGATACCATGGCTGCCATGTTCTTTTCAAACTCCACTTCTTTTATAAAATGAGTTTTATCATAACTCATACCCTTTTGAATTATATATTTCTTATCTGTCCATGTATGACCATTATCGAATGAAATACGGTAATATAGGGTTCTCATACGCCACAAGGAAGCAAGTTTGTTTTCTTCCCAGTATGTATCATTAGCGAAATACACCATTACATTTGCAACTTCATCTGTATATAGTGCTCCATAACCGCTTTTTACCCAGCTGTTTTTAAAGTCATAAACATATGATTTCTCTATCATATGCTGTTCTTGCCATGTCAGCCCGTTGTCGAGAGATCTTAGTATAAGGCTTCCAGTGTTACTGTCTGAACCATTGAAAAGATCAAAATTCATTATCATTTCATCTGAATTATTGCAGTATGCGACTGTCGGCCCTAATATGAAATAATCCTTATAACTCAAATACTTATCCTGTTTTTCTAATAATTCAAATGGCATGTTAACCTCCGCATCTTTTTTATGATTATATCATCTTAAGCACCAATATTCATGATAATTTAATAGCTTTAAAAATATAGTATAATAAAGTTGGGATGAATATATGAGAGCATTTGAAAGAGTTAATTGTGGAATAAAGAGTATGGATAGTCTTTTAGATAATATTAGGCTTGGAGACAATGTGGTTATTCAAGTCAGTCATCTTAAAGACTACAGCAAAATTGCAAATCTTTTTGCTATGCAGTCGATAAAAGATGGTAAATCAGTAAATTATATTCGTTTCGGATCACATGAAGCTGTATTAGAAGAACAAAAAGGAATCAAGATTTATACTCCTAACCCAAACTCAGGTTTTGAGAGCTTTACAATGGAAGTCAGAAGAATTATAGAGAGTAACGGGTATGATGCTTTTTACATCTTTGACTGCTTGTCAGATTTACAGGCAATTTGGTCAACTGATTTGATGATGGGAAATTTCTTCTGTGTCACCTGCCCTTATCTTTTTCAATTAAATACAGTAGCATACTTCCCTATTCTCAGAGGTCACCATGATTACTCTACAATAGCCAGAATCCAAAATACCACACAGCTGCTACTAGATATCTATTCGCAGAACAATGAGCTATATCTGCACCCCATCAAAGTATGGAATCGGTATTCTCCAGATATGTTTTTGCCTCATAAACTGGATGATTCTGAAGACTTCATACCATTGGT
>JAQVAJ010000102.1 GCA_028690885.1 Clostridia bacterium | reverse complement strand
ATGCTGTGGTTGTAGCCTCAAGAAAATCGTCAAGCGATAGGTGATTTAACCAATCCACAGCGTCTGCTTACATTATATAAATAAAGAAAAGAAAGGAAAATATAATGCAATTGCATTATACAAGGTGCTGTATATGAAAAACTGCCAAATACAACATACCAAATCAAATAAACCGCCGGAATTCGGTGAACCGTATGAACGAATAATTGGAGATACCAAGTTTATTATAACCGCTTTTGACAATAAAGAAACCGCTGAAACAGCCGAGAAAATTATCTTCAGATTAATTGAGCAAGCAGCTGTGAATCAATAGAATATACTGTGAAAATGCATAAAAGCGAAGGTTAACTTTATTGTTAACTTTCGCTCTTTTGCTTGATTCTGGAAGCCTTTACGGGTATAATGAGAATACAGTATATATACGCTTTGCGGCTGTTGGAATGGAGGATTTATGTTAGTAAAACAGCAAAGTAAAGCAACGGCGCTTTATCCGAGACTCAGCCGTGACGATTTGGTACAAGGCGACAGCATGAGCATCCAGACACAAAAAACCATGCTTATGCAGTACGCCAAGCAGAACGGATTTTCCGACTGCGTTTTCTATGTGGATGATGGATACAGCGGTACTAATTTTGACCGCCCCGGCTTTCAGCAAATGCTGGCGGATATTGAGCAAGGCAAGATCGGAACAGTTATCACCAAAGACCTGTCAAGGCTTGGCCGGGATTACCTGAAAACCGGTTATTACATCGAAGTCGTGTTTGCGGAATATAATGTACGATACATTGCCATCAATGATGGTGTGGATACAGGAAACGGCGAAAACAACGAATTTATGCCTTTCAAGAACATCATCAATGAATGGTATGCCAAAGATGGAAGCCGCAAGGTAAAGTCGGCGTACCGGACGAAAGCGCTGAACGGCGAGTATACCGGTCCCTATGCACCATACGGTTATAAGAAATCCGAATTGGATAAGCATAAGCTGGAGCCGGATGAAACTACAGCTTGGGTGGTCAAAAAAATATTCAAGCTAGCAGCGGAAGGCGTATCACCGTTCAGGATCAGCACCATATTAAAAAATGAAAAGATTCTGAAACCAAGAGCCTATGTAATGGATGCATTCGGAAAATATGTGTGCCATAAAAATGTAAAGTATCCATACGATTGGGGCAATCAGACCGTCATACACATTCTTCAAAACGAAGTATACCTTGGTCATATTGTCAGCCACAAACAAACCACCAAGTCGTTCAAGTCCAAAAAGGTTGTGGATGTGCCGAAAGAAGATTGGATTGTCGTTAAGAACATACATGAGCCGCTTGTAGATGAAAAGACCTTTATGCTGGCACAGGAAACCGCAAAGGTAAAACGTCAGCCGAACAAAAATAAGGCAACACATATTTTTGCAGGGCTTTTAAAATGCGGAACCTGTGGGAAAGCGATGTCTTACCAAAGTCGGGATGGCAGAACAGCAAGCGCAAGTTATGCCTGTAATGTCTATCGCAGACACGGCAAGGAATACTGCTCCATGCATTACATTACCTATGAGCAGATATATGACATCGTACTGCAGGACATAAAACTTCATGCAAGGATGTCCGAAAACTGCGCAGAACAGTATATGCGGGAGCTTGCCAGGAAAGGCGAAGTCAAAAGCAGCGGTGAAAAAGCTCTGAGGGAAAAAGAGCTGCTGAAAGCAAAAAGCCGTATTGCAGAGCTTGATACGATTATCCAACATTTATATGAAGATAACGTTATCGGAAAGATATCCGACGAGAGATTTATCAGTATGTCGAAAGCCTATGAAGATGAGCAAAAAATGTTTAAAAGCAAGTTGAAATCGCTGACAGAGCAAATCCGAAGCTATGAAGAAAAAAACGAAAATATAGTCAACTTTATGGATTTGATTCGAAAATATTCAGATATCAAAGAACTGGACGCTGCCATGCTGAATGCGCTCGTAGAAAAAATCGTAGTAAACGAACGCGAATACTTAAATGGCGAACGAGTCCAGAAATTAGAGATTTATTACCGCTATGTGGGGCGTATTACAGTATGACCCCACTGCGGTTCGCAATATCACTGTTACCCCCTCATTCCTTGTATAGCTATTTACAATATTTTGGGGATAAGCATCCTAAGTTAACTCTACCGGATATGAAGTATATTATTCTAACAGGCGAAAAAGTTGATAAGATTGTGGCTAAAAAGTTTTATAGAGAGTACAATCATATATCCCTTATTAATGCTTATGGACAAAGCGAGTGCTCAGATGACACGTTCCATTATGAAATCCCCCGAAATTTTATAACAGGTGATATACCAATAGGAAAGCCCATACAAAATATATCGTATCATATTTTAAATGAAAACTTAGAAAAAGTAGCATCTGAGGAAAAGGGTGAGTTATATATAGGTGGTATCTGTTTATCACAGTGTTATTTGAATAATGAACAATTAACAAAAGAGAAATTCGTAACAGTTACTGGTTCTACATTTTATCGTACCGGAGATATTGCTAAGCAGGATGAAAATAAAGATGTTGTTTATTTAGGTCGAGCAGATAATCAAATTAAGGTACGTGGATATCGAATTGAACCGGAAGAAATCGAGGCACATCTTAATCAAATGGAAGGGATAAAGCAATCAGTTGTTATTGCGTTAGAAACGAATGAGATTGATATAATACTTGGTGCTTATTATATAAGCGAGATTGATATAGATGTCAAAGATATAACAAATTATCTTACGCTTAAACTTCCTTCATATATGATTCCATCGATTTTCAAACGAATTGAAAAATTTTTTGAAAACACCAACGGGAAAATAGACCGAAATAGAGTATTGGAATGTGCAGAGGTCAAAACTGATGATGCTATTCCGGATGTATCAATTTCGGACGAATTGACGGGCGTTCGCAAGAGAGCTTTTGAGGTAATTATAGATAATCTCAGCGAAAAAGTTACTGATAATGTATCTTTAAATATGGACTTTAACAGCATTGGTCTTGATTCAATAACATTTATAAAAATAATTATTACTATCGAAGATGAGTTTGGTTTCGAGTTTGATGATGAAATGCTCCTGATTACAAAGTTTCCAACTGTAAAATCAATGGTTGAATATGTGGAATCGAAAGTGACTACTAACCTTGAAAACACCTGATCTCACAATCTCGCTAAAATGGTTACATATTAAGAGTATAGAAGGAATAAGAGGACGTTTATAGAATTTGATGGATTTTTTTGGAGAAGATAGTATTATCATGCGGTGGTCGTTAGAACAACAGTCAGATAATGTAAAGCAGGACTCAAAAAACGAACAAGAGAAGAAACATATTGGTGGCACAAACGACGGCAATTGAACGCATAAAACAGGATGCAGTGAAGGAGCTTTATGAAAAACTTAGAGCAAGTAGCTTAACGCTTGAACTAAAAAATGAAATGATAGAAAAATCGGGAAAAACAACAGAACAGTAAAAATAAATACCACATGAAGCCACATTCGTGACAATATTCGGGAGGTGTTTCCCATTAGAAGGGGTGAACAATGTTAAATAAACAAGTTTTTAGACACGGACGGATGAACAGCATTCCATGGCACTTGCAGAAGTCTCTGACAGTATGTAGTAAACGCGTATTCCTTTTGTTATATAACAATCAAGAACAATAATAAGTAGCTTTTGGATAGCAGCATCAATGTTATATTCAATAAAAGCCGAGGAAAATCCATGTTTCATAGATGATCGTCATTATAATTACTGGAGTTAAGATTACTGGCAGATGCGGTTCAGTCTTCCAATTTTATCTCAGCAAAAAAACAGGTAATTGATAAAGGAACTGACAGTTACGGTCTGCTGTTATCAAGTTATCACATAAAGCCTTACTCTTGATATAAATAATAGTAAATAAAGTCAAACTTGGATAATGCATTTTGCATGATAGATATGCTCCATATGACCATAAATACTGTCAAGCAAAGCCATTTCAAGTATTATGAATATGACCAGTACAATAAGAAAATATATAAGCATAGGCGGAAGATCTATAAATTCAATCCCTATGCCCTGGTTGTGGAACATCGATAATTATTATTCGATCGACTATTCTGAAATCCATGGAAAGATCATCAAATTCACGATGGACATGATCACTGCACCAGAACTGACAGGGTTTACCGCTGTTATGAAGCTGGATGATTTTAACATCATCTTTTATGCGAAAGGTTTTTTATATACAATCGTTATATACGTGAGATGATCTTGAAATACGAATGCAACTAATGAAATCCATTACAGATTGTTTCGGTGAGGATGTTAAAACTTCCATTAAAGAAGACAAACATTTCCATGTAAATATCAGCTTCTGTGCTCCCTTTATTTTTACGGGGTATTCGTTTCACTAGTAAGATAGAGATAATTGCGCCGAAGATGTTATAGATAAGTATGGTTTCCTTTCGCAGTTTACTACAAAAAACAGATAAACAGAGCTATATGTAACCACGGAACCAAATATTTAATGAAAACAGTAATGATTGATAAATATTTTGTTTATGTTGTAAAGCGGATATTTTTAAGATTGAGTAAATATAAGACTATGCTCTATATAACGATATAATGACTTGATTTATATATTGAAGTAAAATTATCATTAAGTAATAAAGTAAAATGTGATAAAAGAATCTGGTTACTAAATAGTATTTAGTAGCAAATTGAAGGAAGGTGAAAATATAAATGAGCATGAAGATAATACTACCAACAAAAATACCACCAATAACGGGGGCGCCTATTACTGCTTATCCTCTAGGTATAGCATTAACTAATCCTCAGAATTATGGCTGGCTTTACTCACATTATATAAACTGGAGTTCCAAGAAAAAAGATCAAATGAGAAATATTACAGATCCTTATCTTGGTATATTCGGTGGGTGGGTATTTGGAGGAGTACATCCAATTAATATGTCATTTCATTACAAAGATAAGATATTCATAACAAAAGAGAACATAGTTGACCATTTAATAAAAATATTTAGTAATGGTATGTACATTTTCACTTATATTAATCATAAACATTTTCTTGGCAAACATAATTATAACCACCATAATATTTTGATCTATGGAATTGATATTGAATCCAAAAACATTTATGTATGGGGATATAAAGACAAGTTGTTTCAACAGTACATAATAAGTATAGAATCTTTTATCACTGCATTCTTTGATGAGGAGTATGATAATATGCAGAAATGCTTTATACTATTAAAGGCAAATCCCGTTTATTCACCATATTCATATGAAGATGCAAAGATTCAGTTTACAGATTATTATAATTCGCGGTTAAGTTTTGATAAAATTGATAACTATATAGATAATAAAGCTGGTTGTTACAGTTTTAAAAACATGGAAACAGAATATGAGTTTATAACTGAATCGCAAAAGAAAGAAAACTATTATCATGGATTTGATTGTTATGAGTTTCTAGAATGGTATGTAATGAATTATAGAAGCTTATCTGATAAAATAGATATGAGAGTTTTAAGGCCGGTAATGGAACATAAAAACATGCTATTCGACAGATTTACATTTTATAAAGTTAATGAAATATATGAGATTGATTATGAAAAGTATTTGGATTTATGTATGCAAATAAAAAGCAACGCAAATATAATGTTTCAAAAAGCCAGTAAAAATATCATTACTGAAGCAGATTGTTCCAACCTTGTTCCATATCTTGAAAAGATTAGAGAAGATGAATACAAACTTCTGTCAGATTTTGTGAAGTATATTTAATCTATTAAATTTCTTAGTATGCAACTATTAAGTAAGCATAATAATTAAAACAGCGCTATCTGCTTTATCAATTCATCTGTTATCTGTTTTCCTAAAAGGTAATACTTCCTGTCAGGATACCAGAACATTAATTTGTTCTTGAAATAGGTCATGCTTGTATATGTGCCGGTTTCAGATGTGTTCTTAGGTCCGACTGCTATGTCTTCTGTATCCAAAAGTTTATACTTCATTCCAAAACGTATAGGCTGTTCTGCTTTGGCATCAAAACGGCCGATGGCTATGTATAAAGGGTTGCGGATGAAATTAGACATGTTGTATTCCCAGTTTTCTTTTTTCTGTGAAAAGCCTATGCGCTCTCCGTCATTATCAACATCTTGAACCGTGCATACTCGAACTTAGAATTAATCTTCTCGTCCAGC
>JAQVAJ010000101.1 GCA_028690885.1 Clostridia bacterium | reverse complement strand
AATTTTCTTTTGCTCTTTTTATCCAGTTTTCAGATAACTCATCAGGATGTATTAAAATTTGTGATTCCATAACTTCCTCCGTCTATATTTTACACGAAAGACATGAAACATTTAAATTGAATTTAATTTTAATAATTAAATATTAAAAACTTTCAAATTAAGATTTAAACAATATCTATTTTCACTATTTAGGACATATATTAAAAAATTATGGCGCAAAACATGATATACAGAAAAAAAATTAATAACTAGAATTATATACAAGAAGGAGGAGTATGAACAGTTACTGTCTGTATCATACAAGTAATCATGACTAGTAAAGAACGAGTCCTTAAGGCCTTAAGACGTGAGAAAGCAGACAGACCTGCCTCTGATTTAAGATGCACACAAGAGGTATGGGATGCTTTAAAAGAACATTTTTCCCTTGACACTGTTGAAGATATTCTGGATAAGCTTGATATCGACATGAGATGGATAACAGCTGGTTCAATTCCATTCATCGGTCCAAAAGAACGGTCTGCACCTACTCTTGGAGCAGAAGGAACAGATATCTTCGGATGTGTTATGAAAGCTGCAAAGAACAAATACAATACCTATTATGAATTTGTTGGATATCCTCTTGGCAATTGTAAGACCGTTGAAGAAATTTACGAATATGACTGGCCAAGCCTGGACTGGTGGGATTATTCAAAAGTTAAAGATGTAATAAAATTGCACAAGAAAACTGATGACCGAGCAATTATGTTTTTTGCAGGCGGCACCTTTGAAACCCCATGGTATATGCGCGGAATGGAACAGTTTTTCATGGACTTATATGAAAATCCGGAAATAGTTGAAGCGATATGTACAAAAGTTGAAGAATACTATTATCAAAGAGCTCTTAGGGTTTTAGATGCTGCCGACGGACAGATTGATATAATTGGTTCTGGAGGAGATATTGGAGGACAGCAGTGTCTTATGCTCAATCCAGATACATGGAGAAAGCTTATTAAGCCTCATACATCAGGTCTTGTAAAACCATTTAAGGATATGGGCCTTATGACTTTTTATCACTCATGCGGGTCAGTATCAGAAGTAATTCCTGATTTAGCTGAAATCGGCGTCGACATTCTTGATCCAATTCAGGTTACTGCTAAAAATATGTATCCAGAATACCTGGCTGAAAAGTATGCTGATATTATTTCTTTTCATGGAGCTATTGATGAAGTAGAACTTCTCCCTCATGCAACAGCAAAACAGGTATATGATGAAACAATAAGAATTATATCTATTCTGGGCAAAAATGGCGGATTTGTTGTATCGCCTTCTCATCAAGTACAAGGTGATATATCTGTTGAAAAAATAATTGCTTTATTCAATGCAGTAAAAGATTTCAGGTATACTTAACTAACATTGTTTCTATATTGTAAAGGCGTCTCGCCCGTGTTTTTTTTAAACGCATCAGTAAAATATTTTGTGTTGTTATATCCTACTGCTTCTGCAATTCTGGATATTGTAATCTTTTTGTCTTTTAATAAATCCTTTGCTGCAAATATTCTAATCTGAGCAAGTTTGTCTTTAAATGTTAATCCATAATATTTATACATTATTCGACTCAATTGACGTACACTTATACTTAGCAAATCAGCAAGATCGGTTGCATAAACATCATTCATATAGTTTATTGCAAAGAAACTATCAATAACAGCATGTCTGCTGTCTTCTAAATTACTATGTTTATAATTATTGTCACTAATTTTCTTGCAACACATGCCTCTTAGTATATCGATAAGAAGCAGAGATGAAAGATTTTTCAAGTTTGTCTGGTATCCTATATACAAATCATCCATTTCAGATTTTATATCTTTAAGTATATTTATTGACTTACTGCAATTCCCGCTTACAAAAACATCCTCTGACATTCTTAAAAAATCAAATTTATTCGTTTTTCTTGATTTGTCAAAGGAATTATTCGTATTTGTAAAATATTCAAATTTAAAACAGTACTTTCTTGCATTATCTGATTTAGTGTTACCTTTTGAATGATATGTATTTGGTTTTATAACACAACAGTCCCCGTCTGAAACAGTAACCTGCATGCTATTTATATCAAAAACAAATTCCCCATGTTCAATAATATGAACTTCGTATGCATTATGATTATGAAGTAATACAGGTTTGCTTGGTGATGAATAAAATCCCTCATCAAAAGAGAGCTTAAATAAGGCATCCTCAATATCTACTTCACAAGTATAAATGACATCCATAGCATTAATCCCTATCTTAGAAATGAAATAACAATAAATCAGCTTTCATAATTAATTATAACTTGTTTATAGTATCATTGAACAATAATATATGAGAATAATACTAAATTTAAAAAATTGTTTTTGAGTTTTTCAGTGATTATATATATGATATACTTTCTGTAATCCATATGGGGGGGTATACCATGAAAATAACAAAAAATATTTTTCCGCAATTTATTGAAGATGCAAAAATAGCAGAAACTGTTAAGACCGACCGTTCAGATTCAGATAAATCTCTTGATTATATGTATACGTCGGATATGGTTGAGTTTATCAAAGCATCGTATATAAAATCATTTAAACAAAGCAAAAATGGTATAGAATATGTTATCTGTGCAGATAAGTATCTTAATAGAACTGTTATGACCCATGAGACAGTAATGAATCAGATGATTAAGAAAAAGAATGAAGAAGTTGTAGAGATAAAAGTTTGTATTAATGTGTGGTCTGAAGATATAGTGCGGATAAGGTACGGAACCGGTTCACTTGAAAGAAAAGAAACATTACCTAAAGAACAAAGAATGCTGACAGGAAAACCTAAAAGAAATATTAAATTTACAGTTACCGATAACGAAAATCTCATAACACTATCAACAAAAAAGATTGTAATTAATATTGATAAAAGCTCATCTGTTATATCTGTATATGATTCAAATGGTGAGTATATAACCAAACAAGCCCGATACGCAATTATGCCAACAGACGCAGTAGGAATGGCAATATGTTTCGATAAAAATGATACAGCTTGTTTTGAGGGATATGAATTAACATCAAAAGAGCAGATTTACGGTCTGGGAGAGCGATTTGATCATGTTCACAGAAGAGGCATTAAAACAGATTTTTGGAATAAGGATGCATTTGGTACCTCAAATACCAGGACATATATCAATGTTCCATTTGTCGTGTCTACTTCAGGGTATGGAATATTTTTAAATAGTACAGCAAAAACACAGTGGGACATAGCAACAAAAGAAGCTTCAACACTGTCTTTTTGTACGCTTGAACCGGTAATGGACTATTTTTTAATTACGGGAAAAAACATAAAACAGATAATATATAATTACTGTACTCTTACAGGGTTTTCACCTATACCTCCAATTTGGAGTTTCGGTCTATGGATGAGCCGTAATAGCTACCTTTCCTGGGATGTAGTATTTGATGTTGCAAAGAATATAAGATTAAAAGAAATACCTTGCGACGTTCTACACCTTGATACTGCATGGTTTAAGGATGATTGGAATTGTGATCTACGTTTTTCCAAAGAAAGATTTCCTCAGCCAAGGGAAAATATTAAAAAATTAAATGATCAGGGATTCAAAATATCCGCTTGGCAGTATAACTTCATACCGCCAAGAGAGGATAATGAAAATTATGTTGAAGCAAGAGAAAAAGGTTATTTGGCTCTTGATAAAAATGGTAATATTTTCAAACATTCTAATGATCTTCCCGGTTCATGGAAAGATGATTCAATTATTGATTTTTCCAATCAAGATGCCTGTCAATGGTACGCATCAATGATTAAAAATGTAATTAGAACAGGTATATCTGCAATTAAAACAGATTTCGGAGAAGGAATTCCAGAGGATGCTGTTTACAAAAATATAGAAGGAACTAAATTTCACAATAACTACTCACTTACTTATAATAGTGTTGTATTTAATGCATGTAAAGAAATTACAAATGAAAATCTTGTCTGGGCACGTTCTGGTACTGCAGGAAGCCAGAGATATCCTATTCACTGGGGTGGCGACAGTCAATGTACATTTGAGGGGCTTCAAGGTACAATTCGTGCAGGATTATCTTTGGGACTGAGCGGATTTGTTTTCTTTTCACATGACATAGGCGGCTTCATTGGTAGACCGACACCAGAACTTTATATACGTTGGGCACAAGTAGGATTATTCTCCAGTCATTCAAGATGTCATGGTGGCGGAAACAACAACAGTAGAGAACCATGGTCTTTTGGTGATGAAGCTAATCGCATATTTAAAAAATATGCTAATCTTAGGTATTCCCTGCTTCCATATATAATCAGTGAAGCCAATTACTGTGCAAAAAATGCTGTACCCATGATGAAAGCAATGGTTCTTGAATATGAATCAGACCTGAATACATATAATATTGATGATCAATACATGTTCGGCAACTCGCTTCTAGTAGCGCCAATTTTAGAATCTTTAGAAAAAAAGAAAATAAGAAATATTTATCTGCCTAAAGGAATATGGTATGACTATTGGACAAAAAAGAAAATTATATCAAAAGGTGAATGGATACAGGTTAGTGTGACACTCGATATTATGCCGATATTCGTAAAGAATGGATCAATCCTTGCTTATAAAGAGTATGGTAAACAAAATACAGAGGAAAGTATTTATCCTATTAAAAGAATAGAATCGTATGGCAAAAATTCTTCATATGTAGTAACTGATGGAAAAGAGCAGTTACTAATTAAGGTTAAGAATGGAAAACTAATATCTTCAA
Source organism: Clostridia bacterium (assembly GCA_028690885.1). Classification (GTDB taxonomy): domain Bacteria; phylum Bacillota; class Clostridia; order DUPQ01; family DUPQ01; genus DUPQ01. The sequence goes on along the minus strand of JAQVAJ010000101.1, from coordinate 1,452 downwards.
TCAGTAATGAAGTAGAATTTTTAAGTATCCTTTAGTATTCAATTCTACTAGAAAAGAAATACTAAATAACATAATCCGATATAATTTGTGGTATGAAAGATATGTAATCAAAAAAAGGAGTTAATTTATACTATGCAGATACAGATACCGTCAAAAGAAATAATTGAAGAAAAAAAACAACTTGTTCTAGACAGGATTTATAAATACCATCTGAAGAAGATGGCCGGGTCCAAAGGTAACATATTTCTTATATCTAATACATATCCAGGTGTCTGGCTTGAACATGTTTATGATGCTGTATCGTGGGTAAACTATGATAAATCCGATCCTTCCATATCGGTTAATCAAATAAAACTTTTTCTTGATAGGCAAAAACCTGATGGTCAGTTCCCCTGTTATGTAATTGATCCTGATAAAAGAACAGGATTTAAGAATTTAGTCGGCTATAGTCAGATTCAAGAGTGTGTATCCTTTGCAAGACTTTGCCTTGAAACATGTATTCAAAATAATGATACAGACCTATTGAAAGAGTGTTATGAAAAATGTGCTAAGTGGGATAAATGGCTGACAGAAAATCGCATGACTTTGAAAACCGGCCTCATTGAAATGTTTTGTGGATTTGATACCGGACACGACAACAGCGGAAGATTTGAAACAATAAAACACAAAAATAATTTCTCTGATGATGCAAAGGATCATCCAGATGATGATAACCTTCTACCTTTTATAACACCTGACATGAATGCTGTATTTTACGGTTCAAGGAATGCTCTTTCAGTAATGGCAGGAAAACTGGGACTTGAGAACGAAGCCCATGAATGGAAAAGAGCTGCTCATGATGTTAAAAAGCGTTTAATTGAAACATGTTATGATGAATTTGACGAATTCTTTTATGATGTAGACAGCCATGGGAATAAAATAAAATGCAAATCAATATCAATAACAAATTTATTTTGTGAAAGTCTTCTGGATATGGATATGGCCAACATAATTTTTAAGAGATATCTTAATAATCCGAATGAATTCGATACTCCATATCCCTACCCAGCTGTCTCAATTTCAGACCCTACATGGAAGCAGAATTTGCCAGGTAATTCATGGGGATTTTACTCCCAAGGGCTTACTTCTCTAAGGTCAATGAGATGGATGGACAAATATAGTTTTTCCGATCAGCTTGAAAAGAACATGAAGGCTTGGATAAACGCATGGTGTTCGACTGATAAGATTAATTTCGGTCAAGAATTGCATCCAATAACAGCTCAACCTTCAACTTGCGGCAACTGGTATTCAAGTACGATGCTATTCTTTATTCATTCTTTAAAAAGATTAGGACTATAATAGCGAATCAGTTGACATGGAAACTCATTAAAAGTATACTCTAGTTAATAACAGGAGTTAATATAGTCACTAAAAAGGGGGTAGATTAAATGTACGGAACACCATTAAAAACAA
>JAQVAJ010000100.1 GCA_028690885.1 Clostridia bacterium | reverse complement strand
ACCTCGTAATTAATTGTTTATCTCAAATGAGAATATATTACATTTATCCAGACCATCCCAGGTTTTTATATTCTCAATTTTTATACTTTGTATGTTCTGATTAATGTCTAGTTTTACTAGCCTCTTATGATTATCACGTACCTGATGAGTTACAGTCCATTTACCGTCTATATTTACAGATATATCAAAGTCTTTAACAAGTCTCTTTGGCATCTGGCTGTTATAAATTTCTTCTTCCCACATAAATGGCATATTCTTCTCAACCCTTTCAAGTTCACTGTCAAATACAATTCTAAGCTGCTTTACGAAAATGTCATTATCCCAGGATAATATAAGCTGTTCGCCGTTCCAGTGGTTAATTTCATCAAGGATATTTCGTTCTTTTCCATTTGTCAGATTTTCAAATAAGGTTCCTTTTCCATTATACTTCGCCTGTGATGTTAGTGAAGAAATAGGCTTAGTAAGAGAAGGGATATAACAATCATCTTCCATAAGTGTATGCTGTAACTGTTTTATATGCTTTTCATAAACTCCTCTGGGGTTTGTGTTGTTTTTAATCGCTATAGAACAAGCAAGCCCGACTGCTTGACCTAATATTGAGCATGTTCCAATTACTCTGGTTGATGACATAGCAGCATGAGATGCGCTTATGTTTCTGCCTGCAAACATAAGATTTTTAATATTTTTACTGTAAAGACACCTATAAGGTATTTCATAAGGTTGTGGTGCAGGGTGGTATATGGTGGGCTTTCCCTCGAACATAAATCCTTCAGGATTGTGATCATCCATACTCCAGCCCCCATATGCCACTGCATCATGAAAATTGGTTTTGTTTTGGATGTCGTTCTGATTAAGTACATAATCACCTATATATCTACGGCTTTCTCTTTTTCCAGGAAGAAAACCCATCCATTCTAAAGAGTAATTCTCAGCTTTATAATCAGCCTTATTCTTTACAAAATCCCATACGGCTGTTGACAAACCGATAAGATCATCACGTATTTTATCTGTATCATGTATTGAATCTTCAACTCCTCCTAGTTCCAACCACCAGAAATTTGTGCAGCCTTCTATGCTTCCTCTTCCTCTATATGGCATTAGTTTGGCAAAATCAAACATGTCTTTATATTCTTCTGCATATTCTGAAGGTATATACTCAATTTTTCTATTGTGTCTTTTTACCTGAATAAGACAGCTTAATCCCATTGTTTTCAGATCTGCTTTTTTTGGTTCAATTGACTCGTTATACTGTGATGATGATTCTCTTCCTATAGCATAATCTGCTTTAACTAAATCAGCTAATATACTGTCACCAGAACAGTCTGAGAAAATGTCTGCATAAACTTCGTGAAAGGTTTCAGATGTTCCTTGCCATCCTTTTATACTGATTATTCTGTTATTATCTGTTTGTGCTTGATTACATGAACAGTTTAAAAGGCAAGTAATATTTTTATGCTCTTTAACCTTTGAAAACAAAACCATATCCCACATGCTGTAGTTTTTCTGGGGATTATGATATATATTTTCCAGTTCTATTTCTTCAACTATACCGCTTTCTCTTAATCCTTTACCATCTGCTCTGTCAGCTCCGCATATATGCATTCTGATCTCTGATGATGCATTGCCTCCGAATACTGGTCTGTCATGCATTAAAACAACACTCATTCCGTGCCTTGCTGCTGCTATACTTGCACAAATACCTGCAATTCCTCCACCTATTACACAAAAATCCGCTTTATGGGTTATATGTTTCATGGCTGCCCCTTTTTTATTTTTATTAATTATATACTCTAATGCATTTCATTACAAACTATCATTTGTTTATAAAGGTAACTTAATTCTTCCAATGCAGCTTTCTTTATTAATGGTGATTCTGTTTCATGAACAAAAAATCTACCTTTTTTAACATCACATAATTCAAACAGCATTTCCTGACAGACTACTGTCTCAAAAGACCTATTCTTCTCATATGCGCAAGTAAAACAAAAATCTTTGTAAATATGGTATAAAAAAGGTATAGCAGTATACAAACGAATTTCAATTCTTTCATCCAATGCAGCCATAAGCATTGGAAAAGTTGCAAATATACCAGATTCAACAATTATTATTTTTTTAGCTTCTATATCATGTAACTGTTTTGAAAGGATTTCCTTTATTAAAGGATATTTATTTAAAAATGACAAAAATCCAGGTCGGACAAATTCTTTCAATTCATCATAAGTAGAAGCTCCATGTTCTAAAGCATCTATAATAACTACTCGTATGTCATCATCAAGATCATTTTTGTTTGTTATAAGCTTTAAAAACCGTCTTCCAATAAGAAGAGGATATGCTTTAGTATTCTGGCATCTGTTATCTTTAATAAAGGATAGATAGGGGATTAGCGTATCACGCAAAAGAAAAATGAAGGCTGTATCTGGAGCATTCAGATTCTTTATATACTCACTATATAGTACCATTTCATCTAAAAAAGGATGGTTTAGATTAGGTCGAGTATCTAGTGCACTTTTAGCCAAATTATCTAAATACTCGTTTAGTTCATACTGCTCACTGCCATAAACACAGGGAGATAAATTTCCTGCTTTCAAAATTGGAAATGGAACTGAATTATTTTTATGTACTACATCAAGTAACCTTGTATATCCAAAAAATCTTTTTTCCAGCTGGTTTCTTAAATAGGTATAACCTTCATCTACAATATCATCTATAAATTTAAGATACTGCTTTGCTTCATAAAGCTGTTCATTTTGAAGAGGATATGAAGTCTCATACAGAGTGATTTTATCTAGATACAGATTCGACATATATGATATGAAACTCATTATATTCTTTTCAATCCTTTCAGAATTTCAGTTTTACAGAATAAAACTGGGTTTAGTAAAAACAGTAAGTTGCTATTCTTGTAAGAATAAGTTCACTGCTTTATTGAATTCGGATGGCTTTTGGTAAGCTATTATATGTGTGCCTTTAATAAATACGAGCTTAGCATTGGGTATTTTAGAAGCTATAAGCTTAGTATGCTCCTGTTTAATCATATCATTTGTACCTGCTATTACCAATGTCGGTATTGAAAGATTTTTTAAACAGTCAGGATCAATATTAGGTTCATTAACCATTAAGCCAAGCATTTCAGCATTTTTTATAGCTTTTGGATTTCTGTCGGCTATTTTGACTAAAAGTTTGTATGCAAGTATAATAGGCAACTGATAAAATCTTTTTACACCTTCGGGGTTAAGATTTGCTCCGTTTAAGATGAGTTTTGAAACATGATCAGGATATTTTAGAGCGAACAGAAGTGCAATATTACCTCCATCGGAAAAACCAAGAATATTAGCTTTTCTTATTTTTTGTTCCAACATGAAGTTGTGCAGATCTTCAGCAAACTGATCGAGTGTAAATGGAGCATCTCCACGTAAGGATTCCCCATGACCTCTGGTATCAATTGCTATGACTTTGTATCTTGAGCTGAAAAAGTCAATCTGATGTATGAAATATTTATTGCTTTCTCCGTTACCGTGAAGAAGTATCAGAATATCTCCAGTTCCTTTTTCAATGAAATTTAGCGATATATCCATAATTGTTTTCTCCTAATGGCAATTATATCATGAGGGATGAATTTCTCAATGGTGAGATATTTGGTAATATGTATGAGGCAGAAGTATTAACAAAACGCTGGGTTAAAACATACAACGAGATTAGGCCACACATGTCCCTGCGAGGACGTGCACCACAGACATTAATCTACCCCAGCATAGCATAGAAATTCTGATCAAGCAACAATTGACAGGCAAAACATATAACTGATACACTATGCTTGTCCAAACCGCCATTCACTAACATTCATGTTGGACTTAAAACTGGGGGCAGACCATGTCTTCATGAAAAAAAAGATAATGTTCGGAACTTCAGTCATAGTTACGAAAGATAATCTTATGGAAGTGGTTTCAGAAGGCTTCATTAATATCCTGAAGGAAAAGGGTTGTAAGATTGTTCTTTATATCGAATATGTCCCTGCCGATGGGGTAGATGTGGAGAATGCCTTTGACGATCCGGAACGCCTGCTTATGGAACAAAAACTCAATGAACTTAGGAATACATATAAGGACATTATATTCATATCGTTCCAGGGGATAAAAAAGGATTTCTCACCGGCGAGCATACCGGAGGCTGCGTGCTGTTCGGGAAGAAAACAGACGTCTAAAAAATCATCAGTGCGAATGATAAGATGAGTAGACCATAATGTAGAGCAGATTTTGTCAAGACACGTCAGAACATGGAGGATCTGACAAAACTGCTGAAGAACAACAAAAAAAGGAAGCGATGGAATTCAAGAGCAAACACCTTAAGAATGAACATAACAGTAGTTTCAGAGTAAACAGATAAAATATGTGGAACGGGCAGTTGCTTAATCAACTGCAAAGAACTAAAATTACTTATATGTTATCTGGAAATTTAGTTTATATGAAAGGCTCGTGCATTATGGAAACGCAAAATGTACAACAGACACCAAAAGAAAAATTCATTCAGTTCATTAAATTCACGCTGTTCTCTATATCAGCCGGGCTGATACAGTTTGGAAGCGACGCGCTCTTTTTTCAGGTATTCCACTTCAGCGAATGGCTGAGTTATCTTTTAGCCCTTATATTGAGCGTCGTATGGAATTTCACTCTTAATAGAAGATTCACATTCAAATCTGCTGAAAACGTACCAAAAGCAATGGCTATGGTCCTTGCTTATTATGCGGTGTTTACTCCGGTAAGCACATGGTGGACAAACGAACTGACCGGACCAAGCGTAGGCTGGAACAATTATCTTGTACTTATCATAACAATGGTTACTAATTTCATTACTGAATTCCTGTTTCAAAGATTCGTCGTATTCCGCAAATCGATAAATACAAACGATATCGCAAAAAGGGAAGCGGAAAAGGGAAAATAGCTTTATAAACAAATAATGACAATCACTTGCTTATTTTCTTTGAAGTGCTCAAGTATACGAACCAATAACCGAGCCCTATAACAGCTCCGCCTATAATATTCCCTATTGTGACCGGGATCAGATTGCAGACAAAAAACGAGCCCCAGTCAAGACTGCCTGAGGTAATGCCGTACTCATTCGAACACATAATTCCTGCAGGGATATAGTACATATTTGCCACACTGTGCTCAAATCCAAGGAGGACGAAAAGCATCACAGGGAAGAACAATGCCGCTATCTTTCCGCCGGCAGTTTTTGATGAATAAGCCATCCAAACCGCAATGCATACAAGTATATTGCATAATATTCCGCGTATGAGGGCATCAGTGAAAGACATTGATATTTTCACCTCAGCGATTGCGACTGCAGACGATGCAAAAGCATTTCCAAAAAGTGAAAAGGAATGATTGTAAACCGCAAGAGCGGCAATTAACATTGAACCTATAAAATTACCTATATATACGATGCTTAAATTCCGTATTACTTCAGTAATTCTTATTTCTTTCTGAAGAAGCGGGATCAGAAGCAGGCAGTTACCTGTGAAGAGCTCGCTTCCGCCAATAAGTACCATTGCAAGACCAGAAGGGAATATGCATGCGCTTATAAGTTTAGCGACCGATGCGTTCTCTATTGTTGAAGCGGCTGCCGACGCACCCATGCTTGCAAGGGCGATGAACATCCCTGCAAATATACCTAAAACTAGCATTTTCATGACAGGCATCCTTACTTTTTTCTGACCTGTTGAAATATAGTTATCTGCGATCTCAAATGGCGAATACATGGATCCTCCTGATTAATATGAAATTTTATAATACAGACAGTGTACCACAATATTACGCTAAAATGAAGTTATGCGGCGATATGGGTTAAAATATAATCAATAATATCAGAGTTGCTATAAATGTCATCTCTGAGCGCATCGGCTATGCAAACCCATTTATCACCCACAACTACTATGCCCACCTTCTGCCAGGTATGGATATTGAAACAGCAGAGCGGTTTGAGAGGCTGGTAGTGACATTTTTATGACACTTTTCTGAAATATTTGATAATACAAAAAACACGAGCCATGTAACTCATGACTCGCGTGTATGTTTTTTTGGCGGAGAGAGTGGGATTCGAACCCACGTGCCGTTTCCGACAAACTGATTTCGAGTTATTTGAGGGCAAGTTTCGATGAGATTATTAAGGTAACTTTGAGTCACCATAGTATTGAGCAAACCCGCATAAATCAAGGGTTTTCGGGCATAAACCATGAATTTACCACGCC
>JAQVAJ010000099.1 GCA_028690885.1 Clostridia bacterium | reverse complement strand
GCTACATTATATGTTTCTGCTAACCTGGCTATAGTAGTATATGTCAACCAGTCATGGCAGGTACCATGCATGCCATGCAGAAGATATAGTACTTTCATTTCACTTGTTTTTCCAGCAGAAGGGATAATGACATTACAGTCATCCCTGTAATAAAGAAGATTAGCATCAAATTTACAGTTGATTATAGAAGCTCCGCTCATGTTATACCTCCAAAATTATATATTAAGTATATCACAATCAAACTGTTGTGAATTTAAAATATAATTACCAAAAAAGATAAAGATCAAATTTCTCAAACTCTGCCTGTTAAATAAAAATTCATGTATATGTAATTTATTTTACTTAGAAAGTAATTTTTTTTCTTGCGGCACTATAACATGAATATGAAATTTAACTGATAATATGATATACTAGAAGATGTTGTTCGGAGGATAAAATGAAAACATGTGCAATAGTAGGAATTAATTGGGGTGATGAAGGAAAAGGACGTATGGTCGACCTCATCGCAGAAGATTATGATGTAGTTGTAAGATATCAAGGAGGAAGTAACGCAGGACATACAGTAATAAACGAGTATGGCAAGTTTGCTTTAAACCTTATACCGTCAGGAATATTCCGTCGCGAAGTAATAAATGTATTAGGAAATGGAACAGTTATTGATTTTGAACATCTTTCTATGGAAGTAGATAAGCTTAGAAAAGCTGGTGTATATATATCCTCAGAGAACTTAAAAATAAGCGACAGAGCTATGATAGTGTTTCCTTACCATAAAGAATTAGATGCACTTGAAGAAGCTCGTTTAAAAGATAAAAAGTATGGATCAACAAAAAGAGGCATCGCGCCTGCTTATAGTGATAAATACCAAAAAAAAGGCATAATGGCAGGAGAACTGTTATATCCTGAGTATTTAAAAAACCACTTAAGAGACATTCTAGAATGGAAAAATTTAACCTTACAGAATGTATATAATTCAAAACCTTATACATTGGATGATGCAATGGCATGGCTGGATAAATATGCAACAGAATTCAAATCTCATATTTGTGATACCGGGGTATTATTAAGAGAAGCTAAAAAGAATGGAAAAAGCATATTGTTTGAAGCACAACTTGGAGCGCTTAGAGATATAGATTATGGAATCTATCCTTATACTAGTTCCTCTACCCCATTGGCTTCCTATGGTCCAATAGGCTCAGGAGCCCCTGACATATCATTAGATTATGTAATAGGAGTAGTAAAGGCATACTCATCCTGTGTAGGAGAAGGTCCTTTTACAGCTGAGTGGTTTAATGAAGAAGCAGAAGAACTTAGAAAAGCTGGCAATGAATACGGAGCTGCAACAGGACGACCCAGAAGAGTCGGTCCAATAGATATTCTTGCTACATCATACGGTGTAACAGTCCAAAAAGCAGACTGCATAGCCTTAACCAAAATGGATGTTTTATCATATATGGATAAAATTCCAGTATGCACAGGGTATGAAGTTGATGGTGTTGAACTAAAAAGCTTCCCGCTTACTCCAGTGCTTGAAAAAGCAAAACCCATATTCATAGAAATGGATGGGTGGAAAACAGATATATCAGGTATAAGAAAATTTGAAGAACTTCCAAAAGAAGCTCAGGAATATGTATTGTTCATAGAAAAGAAGATAAACTGTCCAGTTAAATATGTATCTGTTGGACCAGACAGAGATGCAATTATCTTAAGAGGCGGCGATGAGTGAACCTTTTGTCGCTTTGTTTTTTGTCATTGATGATAAAATACTACTTCATAAATGCAGGCTGGAAAATGCTGAGCATTATGCTGAAATGAGGAATTATCCCAGAAGTCATATGGATGTATGGGAAAGGCACTATAAATCGGAATACCATGTGGACTTCGATTTCTATCCAAGAGGCAGGGTTATATATGACATGAGAAAAGAAGAGTTTTACATATATTATGATCCATGCTGTGCAAAACAGGCTATGAAAGTACGCATGATGCTTGGAAGGCGTACATGTAAATTAAAGTGTGATCCAAACTATATCTGCAATCAGTGCAAAGATAAAGAAAGGTCTAGTAGTTATTAGCTAGAATTCTTCCAGCCTGAGCATTCCACTGTTCATGTAAAGGACATCATCCATTTTTGACAAAATACTTAGATCATGTGTAGCTATAATAACGCAGTATCCGTCTTCATGAGCAAGCCTTACTAATATATCGATTATATTCACACTGTTCTTTTCATCAAGATTGCCTGTAGGTTCATCTGCAAGCAATACTTTTGTTTCCATCGATAATGCTCTTGCTATAGCTACTCTCTGCTGTTCACCACCAGAAAGCATATTAGGGAAACGGTTCAGTACAGTTTCGGGAAGATCCATTTTTAAAGCCAGCTGCTTTGCTTTATCAACAGCTTCTTTTCCTTTAAACCCTCTTAATCCCATAGGATAAATTATATTTTCTGTTACAGTAAGTAAAGGAAATAGTCTGAAACTTTGATAAATCATTGCAGCATGTTCCCTTCTATACTGCGCTAAATCCATCTTATCTGTACTTATACCTTCAAATAGCACCTGCCCTGACTGTGGAAGATCCAACCCTGCAAGTAAAGAAAGCAGTGTAGATTTTCCACTTCCTGATTTGCCAACTATGGCATAAACCTTTCCTCTTTCAAAAGCATAACTTACATTTTTAACAGCCTCTGTTTTGTTGTATTTGCTCATATAGCTGAAAATTACGTTTTTAAGTTCTAAAATATGCATAATACTCTCCTTAATCGCGGTCTGACATTATTGTAAGAACATCCATTTTTCCCATTATCTTTATGGAAACAGCGCTTCCTAAAAGATAGAAAAGAATAAATCCTGCAGTTAATACCAGATGCATCAATGATAATTGATTAAATAATATGTACCAGATTACTATACCTGCTAATGTTCCTATAAAACATAAAAGCGTTTGCTCCGTAAAAAAACTCATGAATACTTTTTTCTTCTCAGCTCCTAATCCTGTCATGGTTGCAAACTCTTTTTTTCTGCTTACAACCATCAGATATGATACTGCATATGCTACTACTGCAATAAGAACATAAAGTATTGGATATGCAATATTCAAGTACCTTATCTGCTGTTCGACATTTGCCAATGAACTGTTTAAAATAGCGTCTTTCAGCACCATAAACTCTCTTATTGTGCTTATTCTATTTACCTGAGAAAACCCATATACCCCTGAGAAATCTTTAAATTCAGATAAGCTTTTTGTATTAATTATCTTAAATGTAACACTGTTGAGATTTACATCTAATAGGTATTTTTTCTGTTGCGGTGTAATGGTCTGAATATTGTCAAAATCATCTTGGTTATCTGAAATATCTGCCTTTAGCAATATAGCTGAAGTATTAAAATTTTCAGATAAAGGAGCATATATAGTATCTTTGTCACCATGTTTAACATATGAACCGATAATTTTCAAATCATAATGCTGGAATATCCTGCCATTATACTTTAAACTGTTAATCCTATTATCAACCGCTAACCTTATGACATCCCCATATGAAAGATTATGCTCTTTCATATATGACTGAGTCACTAAGCATATTGATGTCTCTTCACTTTCAAAAGCAGAGAAAACTGATTCATCATAACCTTCTACATAATCTATATCTATACTATCCACATAATAGAATTCGGGAGATTTTTCTATATTATTGGTAAATGCTATATTTGGCCCTCTGGATATTTGTGCCTGTAATGACTCCATAACAAAGGCGTTAGATGGAACATACAAAGGCTCTATATCAGATATCTTCCCATCTTTTATTACAGCACCGACATAATATGAAGGTTCAGAAACGGTCATACACAAATCCTCTATGTATCCTGAATGCTGTAAATTTGCAATATTATATGCTGATATATTCTGTTTTGCTATTTGTTTTCCTTTGTAATCTGTAAAGTATCCTTCCACTACATTGTTGTTATATATATACTCTATTCTTTCATTCGAAGACTGCATTACAACAGACAACTGGCCAAAGAAAAGAACGACTGTAAGAGCAAGCATGGGAACTACTGCTGTTCTTGGACCACCTCTTAATATTGACAGAAAAGCATATTTTGCGCTTTTACTTGGATTATTCATGGATTTCTTTTCTTTTTTAGGACCGACTATCTTTTTAGTTTTCCCTGATTTGTTTAAAAATCCCAAAGTTAAAAAAACCAGGCAGGATATAACACAGCTTATGAGCACTGTTGCAGAAACCATTATAAATATATCCCATCCGATATCAGGATTGAATTCCAAAGTTTTTGATATACTTAAATTTGCATTTGAAAATCGAAAATCTATTAAAGAAAAGTATTCAGCTATTTTTCTTACCGCTGACATTATTAATCCGCTAAGAAGCCGTCCGCCGACCATTGCAAAAGAACATGCGGCTAATGCAATGAACCCTGAACTGAAAAGAAAATACGAAAATACTCTTGTGTTTCCCGAGCCTAGCATAAACATAGTTTCTGCAGTTTCCTTTTGTCTGTATACAAAAAGATAACCGAAGAATACAACGACTGCCAGTTCTACCAGTACAAACACTGCTGTAAGTATCTTAACTACATTCAATAATGTGGTATATGGAACTTCCACGCTTGAGTAACCCTGGTCATATACTGTCAGCCTTACTCTATCTTTAAGCAAAGGTTCTATATCTTTATAGAACTGTGCTCCTTGCCCGTTTTCTATAACTGCCTGACCGATAGTATAACCGATAGGATAGGAAGAATAAGGCATGTTCTCTGACCACGGAACATATACATACCAGAACATGTCTCCTGTTGCGTTTGTTATACCCACAATCTCATACTCATCCGATTTATCAAAACCTGTACTTGCCCAATAGCTTTCATCAAGTTTTGGATGGTTTGATGTAGAAACAGACAGATTTATCTTGTCCGAAATCCCGACATTTAACCTCTGTGCCATTAACTGAGATATTATGCATACTTTTTCAGAATTTTCATATTCCTCTTCATTAAAAACACGACCTTCAAGTATATATAATTCATTCTGATTAAATGAGTAAATGCTTGATATATCCTTTGTAGAACATACTATCGTACTATTGCCTATAACTTTTAAAGTCTGGGATAAATCATTTAGAACACTGTCTTCTGGAATTTCAAATGTAGTAAATCCATTATTATCTTTGGTGATATCCACCTTATATGGTATAGATAAACCTAATTCATTAGCTATCGCATTTTCATAATCAGTTCTGGCAAAATTTATAATAGGTGTCCTTGCGTAATAAGCTTCACCGAACAGCATATAGTAATGATTCGATTCCAAAGGACCAAAATCTTTGTCAATATGAATTACAGTTTCTTCTTCAATAAGTAATGAGTATCCTACTTTCATGACTATAGCAGTATAAAACTCATCCTTGGAATCAGAAACATTACCTACTATTACCACCGATAACATTCTTTGAGGCATGTACTGGTCTGTTCTCCAGAATCCATCTATATACCCTAAAGATCTTCTTGAAGAATCCCACATCAAAACCGATGGATGATTTGTAATTATATCTTCATCAAAACCATCCAATGTTTCATCCATATATGAATCATATATAGTATCATTGGGATATTCAGTACCAATATATTCAAAAACACCTACAGTCGTATAGAATTCGTCACATTCCTTCAAAAACATCTCTATTCCGGCCCAGACGCTTACGCATATGGCAAGTGCAAGTGTTAATGAAAATATCAAAATGGTAAACAAAACAGTTTTACCTTTTGACCGTACTATACTTTTTATACTATTAGAAAAAATCATAGTTTATTTTCAAGCATACTGCTTGATCTGCCCTTTATATATTCTACTTCACATATTAAATGTATTAATCCAGACTGTCAAAGACTTCTTTGAAAGCTTTTACAGCATAATCTATATCTTCATATGAAAGAGCATCAGATACCTGTATCCTGATACGTGCTGTACCTTCTGGAACTACAGGAAAACCAAAACCGGTTACATATACATTTTTGTCCAGCATAGCTTTTGCTATTTTAATTGCTTTTGAAGTCTCTTTGACTATTATAGGAACGATAGCGCTGTCGCCTTCCAAAGGCTCAAAACCTTCTTCATGCAACCTCTGCTTTATATATTTAACCTTCTTATGTAAAGACTCTATTATACTCGGGTCTCTTTCAAGAATCTGTACAGACTTTAAAGCCATAGCAGCAACTACAGGAGGAAGGCTGTTTGTAAACAGTGATGTTCTTGAAGCCTGAATACACATGTCTATTACTTCCTG
>JAQVAJ010000098.1 GCA_028690885.1 Clostridia bacterium | reverse complement strand
AAAATAAGGCATAATCATATTAACTGAAACAGAGGCGGTATATATGTCACTAACATCAAAAGAAAGAATAATGAGGATATTTCAAAATAAGCAGGTCGACAGGCCTGCTATTAAACTATGGGGTGCATGGAAATACCAAAAAGGTGATTTTCTTCTAAATCCGATGTATGAATCTGTTGCAAAAAAAGCTTCTGAAATTACTGATTTATTTATTGAGGCAAGATCTCCTTTTAATATGTATTGCGGACAGTTACCTGATATCACAAGGGAATATGTAGAAATTGACAACGATTCATGGGTGCAACGGCATACTGTATATCATACGCCTATGGGTGATTTGCGACATGTTGAAATGATTTCGAAATTTGACGAGCCAGGATATACAATTGAATATCCTGTAAAAGAGCCTGAGGATTTAAAAAAGATTCTTTCCATGAAATATGAACCTTTTCCATATTCTGATAATATTGAATATAAACAGCAGAACTTAAATGACAGGGGTATAGTAATGTATGAGATAGATCACATAGGTTATGCTTTGCAACGTTTGACTGGATCAGAGAATCTTGCATATTTCAGTTATGACTGCAGGGATCTTGTACTGGAGGTGCTGGATACATTTGCAAAAAGACAGTACAATCAGGTTAAAAGAGCAATTGATAACAAAGTGAATGTACCCTTTTGCTGGGTTGGACCTGAACTTCTGACACCGCCTTTAATGTCAGAGAATGATTTTGAACAGTTTTGTTTCAATTATGACAAACCGATTTGTGATATGGTTCATAATGCAGGAAGTTATGTATGGGTGCATTGCCATGGAAAGGTCAGGAAACTGATTGAAAGATATATACTTATGGGAGTGGATATACTTAATCCTTTGGAGCCTCCTAAAAATGGTGATGTAGATTTAAATGAAACAGCAAAGACATTTAAAGGACGGATAGGACTGGAAGGTAATATTGAAATACAGGATATACTACTTGAATCAGAAGAGAAATTAAAAGAATCAATACATTCATGCGTTCAAAGCGGTAAAGAGAGCGGACGATTTATTTTGTGTCCGTCAGCTGGTTTTATGGAATATCCAAAGCCTACACAAAAATATATAAACAATCTTATGACATATTTGGATTATGGGTATGAATGCGTTAATAAAGCAGTATACTAGTTGGTTATTATTGACAATATTATGCTTAATGATATGATTACTTCTAGGTGTGAAAATATATTTGAAGGATGGAAAAATGGGGAACAGTTTTACTTTATCTGGCAGACTTGAAGCTTTATTATCATCTAAAAAAAATCAGACTGAAAAAAAGTATGCAAAATTCGGAAGAACTCAGGACATGGATGATCGCGGAAATCTTGTTGCGCCTGACAGTTTTATTTTTACTCCTGTACCAAATCATGAAAGCAGTGGTTTTTTTGGACCATATGCATGCGGTATGAATTATAAAAAACTTTTACATGAACATCCTGTGACAATAGACGAAAATGCTGGTCTTCTTGGAAGCTGGATGGTTATGCTTCTAGAATATAAAAAGCCTTTATGGAATCCTGATATTAATTATGAACATTTACATAAAGAGCAGAAGTTATATGATATTGTACATGGTATAGGTGGGGTGCATCATTTTTTACCAGATTATTCTTTAGGATTGAAACTTGGATTTAAAGGTATTAAGCAAAAAATTAAAAAATACGAAAAAGATGGTGATTCTTCAAAAATAGAATTTTATAAAGGCTTGAATGAATGTGTAGAAGGTATATTTGAATACATTAAAAGGCATATCCAAAAAGCCCGTCAAGTTGCAGCAGATATAAAAGATATCGATAAAGCTGACAATCTTTTAATGCTTGCAGAAATGAACGAGGAACTATTAAAAAGACCAGCTAAAACTTTTCATGAAGCAGTTCAATGGATGGCTTGGTATTTGGTATGCGGCAATATGTACAATGGCGGTGCTAGCGCAATTGGAGATATTGACAGAATACTTAAACCATATTATGACAATGATATGGAGAAGGGGATTTTAACTAAAGAACAGGCTATATTCTATATTTGCAATCTTCTCATAATAGATAATGCTTATTGCCAGATTGGCGGTTGTGATGAGTTTGGGAAAGATAACACAAATGAACTTTCTCATGTTGTTTTAGAAGCAGTTCATAAAATGAAGATACCTGCCAGTGTATGTGTAAGAGTTCATGAAAACATAGATGAAGAGTTTTTCCGCAAGGCTGTTAAATATCTATTGGAAGATAGAACTGGTTCTCCTAATTTTATATCAGATAAGGCAATGGTCGAAGGATTCATGAAAAATGGATATTCAAAAGAACTTGCCGTAAGTCGGGTCAAATGCGGATGTCATTGGTGTGCGATACCAGGAAAAGAATATACACTTAATGATATAGTAAAGATAAATTTTGTCGCTGTTTTTGATGCTGCCTTCAAACAGATGATGGAAGAACAAAAGGAAAAAGCATCAGTAAAATTATTGTGGCAATTATTTACTAAGCATCTAGAAAGAGCAGTAACAGTTACTGCACAGGGAATGGATTTTCAAATTGAGCATATGCATGAAGTATTTCCTGAACTTTTAATGGATTTATTATGTCATGGTCCAATTGAGAAGGGTTTGGATGCTTCTAATGGGGGGTTGGAATATATCAATCTTTGCATTGATGGAGCAGGCTTAGCAGTAGTAGCAGATAGTTTTGCTGCATTAAAAGAACGTATTGAAGATAAATCACAGCTTAACTGGCAACAGATACATGATGCCATAATAAATAACTATGAAGGTTATCAAGAAATTTTTCTTATGATGAAAAATTCATCTCATTATGGATATGGAGGAACAACAGCAGATCGATTTGCAGTAAAAATTGTAAATGAATTTGTTAAGATAGTAAAGAAGTCTCCAACTCCAAATGGACACAATATGATACCAGGTCTTTTTTCATGGGCTAATACAATTCCAATGGGTAAAGCAGTGGGTGCGACTGCTAATGGACGGCTTGCGTATCGTCCTATATCACACGGTGCTAATCCTCTTCCTGGTTTTAAAGACAGCGGAGCGTTGACTGCTATGGCAAAAGCTGTTGCATCTGTGCAATGCGGATATGGAAATACTGTACCAATACAATTGGAAATTAATCCAATTACAATAAAAGGCGAAAATGGCATAGATAACATGGTGAATTTTATATCGGTATATTTAAATAAAATGGGTGGTACATTGATGAACATAAATATACTTGATAAAGAAAAGATTTTAGATGCGCATAGTAATCCTTCAAAATATCCAGATCTTATTGTCAGAGTTACAGGTTTTTGCGCATATTTTGCTCTATTATCTGAGGATTTCAGAAAGCTTGTAGTAGACAGGATAATCAATGAATAAAACATTTGGATGCATATTTGACATACAGAGATTTTCTTTGCATGACGGCCCGGGCATTAGGACTACAGTTTTTTTCAAAGGCTGTAATTTGAGATGTTTCTGGTGTCATAATCCAGAGTCAATCAATCTGCATCCGGAAATTCAAATTTTTAAGCATAAATGCATACATTGTGGCAAATGCATATCAGTATGTCCTCAGAATGCAATACATAAAAATGGTAATTCTTATTTATTTTCAAGGGATTTATGCATAAAATGCGGTAAATGTGTTGATGTATGTTATGCAAAAGCCAGAGTGATTGCAGGAAAAACAGTGAGTGCATTTGATGTAATGGCTGAAATTATGGAAGATGCACTATTTTATCAAGATAACAGCGGAGGTGTAACCTTTTCAGGCGGGGAACCTATGTTGCAACCTGTTTTTTTAAAAGCCTTGCTTGTTGCATGTAAAGAGAAGGGGATTCATACAGCTGTTGATACTGCAGGTAATGTAGCATTTGAAAAATTTATTGAGATAGCCCCATATACTGACCTTTTTCTATATGATATTAAAAGTATGGATGAAAAGATACATAAGCAAGCAACTGGTGCGAATAACAAAAAGATATTAAATAATCTTGTTCATTTAAATGATATAGCAAAAGACATAATTATCAGAGTTCCTGTTATTCCGATGGTAAATGATAAAGATGAAGATATGCATGCTATAAGTGAATTTGTAAGGAAACTGGATAAAGTATCCAAGGTAGAACTTTTGCCTTTTCATAATATGGCAAGCTCAAAATATGAAGCTATAGATATGGAGTATATGGCTAAGGATCTTGTTGCTCCGACAAAAGAAAAGATGCTTTATCTTGCATCAATTCTTTCATCATACGGTATAAATACAATAGCTGTAAATTAGTAATAGTATTATTTAATAAGAGCTAATTTTAATAACTCTATTCAATGATAAACACTGCTTCAATGGTATCTTCAATTGTTTTTAATATCGCTGTTTGAGAAGATACGGAGCACTTGGCACCTTTACAGTTTTTCAAAATAATATTTTTATTACTATCAGGAATCCGTATGTCAAGTTGAAGATTTTTTGCTTTTTCAAAGGATTTCAAATCAGCAATGAATGTTATTGTATTATTGTTTCTTTTAATTGTAAAAGATATATTGCCCCAATATGTGGGAGCATCTTTTACTTCTATAGTATTACCATCTTTATAGAAATATCTCGGAACTGCAGGTGTTATATGTAGAATATCGTCATTAAAAAGATGATCGGATATGAGCATGTCTCTTACAAATTGCGTAATACATATAGGAGTCCATGCATGTTGCAGGTCACCTGTAATTTTTATAGCTCCTTTTTCCTCAGTTCTTTCCTCACACCATGTGTATAAAGGGGTTCCATGGTTTATAGCAGCAATTAGATAGTTTGCTGATAAATCAGCGTTACCTGCTAAAATGTTAACATATGCCATAGCATCAAGAGAAATTGCTACCCATAAGCCATCAGGTATCCAGCCTAGATTCTTAGGCAGACCTCCTTGACTTATATTACTCTGAAGCTTTTTCATTGTTCCAACAGCTAATGGGTGATTTACAGGAAGGATATTTGAAGGATAAACGACATCAGCTACACCCCATCTGCTACCAGACTTATTGTTTGGAGAACTGCCTATCCATATGCTTTTATCATCTTCTCTTATATGAGCTTTATCTAAAGATTTAATAATGCATTCCTTGTAATCTAGATAATCAGAATTAAGCCTAGCATACTCATCATCTCTGCCTAATTCTTTAGCAGACCATGCTGCTATTTCAATACCCATACAGTGAAGGAAGTTATGAGGGTAAAACACACCGAAAAGATCATCATTATCCTTTAATCCGCAGTCTCCCATGCCTCTTGGCATAAGTCCCCACTCAGGGTCTTCAGGATTTTTCTTCTGCTTTATCTTATCTCTTTGTTCTTTGGACCATTTTGCAGAACGAAGCATTCTTTCAAAGTTTTCTTCCAGAAATTTTTTGTCTCTGGTTCTTAGATAATATTGTTTTATGCTGTGGCTTTTCCATCCTGAGGTAGCCCACATATATTTACCCCATTGCTTATCGTCTTCCCATGAGCCGTTTTCAATCTGAAACTGTGCGACAAACTCTATATTTTCTTTTGCCTGCTCAAAAAAACCATACTTTCCTAAAGCCAGAGATTGAAAACAGGGTTCGCCGGTATTAGCGCTTCTATACATTTCAGTTCCAGCAAGTCCTGCAATTCTGCCATCTGCCTGTTCTTCTCTCATTACGAATATATCACATAAGCATGCCTTATATGCATTTTCTACTATTGAGTCCGGAAGACTGAAAACTGGTGCTTTTTTTACTATTTCTTTCCATGTGTTTAAGCCTTCTTTACATAAGAAGTCCCAATCAGTATTTATTAGTTCTTTTATATCCTCATTGTATTTCTTGTTAGGACGAATCAGCTTGCTTTTAGATGATTCTTTAGGTTTTAGGGAGTAAGTGAAAGAGACCGCTTCTCTTCTTCTAGGTATGTTATTTGTGATGTTTGCGTCCATAATGACTATTCTGTCTGATGCATCATTAAATATTGGGTTTACTACACTAAATTCGCAGTCAAAATCAACCCATTTAGTATTTACTGTGTTGTCTAAAACACAAGCATCCAGGCTAATATTCTTATATTCATTAGAATTATTGATTATTGAAATATTAAGAACATCACCCAAAGATGTTGCAATACAATCGATAACTACTTCCGTATCTTCAGCTTGCATCTTATATCTTAATGATGGAATATATCCTTCAATTCTTTCCCATGATACTGCCTCCATAGGAGTATCATTGCATTTAGCAGTAATTTTGACTTTCCAGTCAATCCGTACCCTTTTGTATGCACCTAAAGG
>JAQVAJ010000097.1 GCA_028690885.1 Clostridia bacterium | reverse complement strand
TTGATATTTCCCTAGTAAGTTTTAATTACAGTTAATACTGTTTATATAAGACACAAAGAAAAGATTAGCACCACAGGTAACAATACTTTTTTACCGGTGGTGCTAAATGAGTTCATTCTACATTAATCAGTCCTGAATTTCTTAAGAGCCTTTGAATCATTACAGCTGCTTCTGCACGAGTTGTATAACTCTTTGGGGATAAAGTATCAAAAGATGTTCCATTAATAATTCCAGCTTTAATGCAAGCTGCAACATTCTCTGCTGCATAAGCGGATACATTAGTTTTATCTGAAAACCCAGCTAAAATCGTGTTTACTTCAACATCCGTCAATTCTGTATTAAGTCCTGTAAGTTTCATTGCTCTTGAAATAATTGTCATAACCTGTTCTCTGGTTATAAAATCATTTGGTCCATAATGATTACTGTCGTAACCGTTAATAAGTGCATATGCAGTTGCTGCTTTCACATATCCGTTAAACCAGTCAGTTGTTTTCACATCGGTATAAATACTTTCACCAGCTGACTTCTCTAAACCTAAAGCATTGATTATGACCATTGCAAAATCTGCTCGTGTCATATAATTGTTTGGATTATATCTGCCATCTTCATTACCCTCAACAACCATTCTGGAAGCCATATCCTTTATAGCATCTTCAGCCCAGTGATTTGATATATCTGAAAACTCAGCATTATTGTAAATAACAGAATAGGTACTGTTTGTAAGACTGTTTATCTTAGCATAGTATTTTCCATCTATTACTATAATTTCTGTCGGCACATGTCTGAATGTCCCATCAGAATTAAGAACTATACCTGTGGTAATTTTTGCAGGATCAATCCCATCCGGAATAGCAATCGTTCTTTCCACATATCCACTAAAATTAGTAACTTCAACAGTCTCTTCGTTATATGTACAGGTTATCTCAAAATCAATCGGCTGCACTACTAACTGATACCCGCCTTCATTAGCGATATCCGAAACAACTTTGACTGTGTCAGCAGAAGGTTCGGAAATTTTAATGCTTACCTTAATATCATCAAGTGCTGTCTGCGGACCAAATTCAGAAGATATGGAATCTATATTGATTTGAGAAGCAGGCAATGTATATGTTACATTTTCTGTTTTAATTTCAAGAATTGCTGTCATATTTTCCATATTTTTAATTGTTTGGCCGTTTAACTGTCCTATAACCACATCTGTATTTGTCTTTACTGGAAGCGTTACTGTCGCATCATTTCCCTTTGTATCTAGAATACCATTAAGCTTTTCATCGTCTATTGTAATTGTAGTTACGGTCTTATCATCTACAGTATCTGTTGAGACTTGTCCAGCATCCTGTTTTTCACCATTAACTTCAACGACCGCGTTATTCTCTGGTGGAGTATCTTCTGGCTCAGATGTGTCGTCATCATAAATGATTCCATTCCCCTGAGCATTTGATATTGTTGCATTTATACTCCCTGCTAAATTTAAAAGAACTGTTTCATGAGCTTCAATTGAATCATCTCCTATTACTAAAACATTAACTGTCTTGCTTGTCTGTCCAGGTGTAAATGTCAGCATTCCATTTACAGATGTATAATCTTCTGCTGATGTAGCAGTCCCATCCAAAGTAGTATAATTCACCGTAACTATTCTTCCACTTGGAACAGATAATGTGATGGTGAAAGTCATTGTTGTTGTTCCGGAATACCCTTCATTAACTGAAGTATTATTGACGCTTAATGACGGTTGTGCATCATCATCAGTTATCGTCACTGTTACCTGCTGTGTTCCGCTCTCGACTGCATTTGTCACGTCTGTTATGTTTATAATTACTGTCTCGTCATCTTCATCAAGAGCATCCTGAACCGCTGTTATCGTAGCAGTTCCTGTGAGGTTTCCTGGTGCTATTGTTATCGTTGAGGATGATGCTGTGTAATCAGTTCCTCCTCCCATTGCTGTCCCTGAGAATCCCAATGTCACAGTTACAATCTCTGTAGTAGCTGTTGAAAGCGCAGCAGTTACTGTTACTACTTCTGCTTCTTCTGCTATTGTTAATTTGTTCACGTTCAACGTGACTAAAGGAGCATCATTATCTAATATTGTTCCAAAACCCTGAGCATCTGATATTGTCGCATTGCCAGGATTCAAAAGGTTAAGCAGTAATGTCTCATCTGGTTCTGTCACAGTGTCCCCGTTTGCAATTACACTGACCGTCTTGCTGGTCTCCCCTGGATTAAATGTAAGAGCACCGCTTGTCGCATTATAGTCTGTTCCTGCTGTGGCAGTACCATTCGCTGTATAATAATCCACAGTGACTGTTCTTCCGCTTGCTGCGGACAATGTCACAGTGAATGTAAGTGTCTTTATACCTGAATTACCTTCAGTGACTGAAGGGTCGTTAACGCTCAGAGAAGGTTCAGCATCATCATCGGTTATCGTTACTGTTGCCTGCTGAGTTCCGCTTTCGGTACCGTTAGTTACGCTAGTTATGTCTATAATGACTGTCTCGTTCACTTCATCAAGAGCATCCTGAACCGCTGTCACTGTTGCAATTCCTGTGAGGTTTCCTGGTGCTATTGTTATAGTTGAGGACGATACTGTGTAGTCAGTTCCTCCTCCCATTGCTGTTCCTGAGAATCCCAATATCATGGTCACTGTCTCTGTCGTTGTGGCTGAAAGCATAGCAGTTACTGTTGCAACTCCTGCCTCTTCTGCAATTGATAAATTGTTCACGCTCAATGTAACTGATGGAATAGGATTGCCGAATGTAGGATAATCTCCACTTACCGCAACCCATGAGCTATATGCACCTTTATTTGCATTTAGAAGAGTGACAAAACTCTCCGCTTGCATCTCAAGTGTTGTTTTTGGAAAACAATCAATTCCAACATCATATCCAGATCCTGAAAATAAATTCGAATTCCAGTATGAGTAACTCATACTGCCTCCAGACGTTTCAGTTACAAGCCCTCTAGCATTAGTTCCACCTATTGCAGCAGCCGAATAAGTTAGATATACTTCCTTCGTTATATGATACTATACCTCCTGCTGTATCAATAGCAGAAAGATTTCCTAGATTATAGCAATTATTGATTAACCCAAATATATTATTGTTTCCTGCAATTCCTGCAGCATCAGAATATGGTGAATCGTTTCCAGCAATATTTCCAGTATTGTAACAATCAGCTACAGTTCCATTATTTACACCTACTATTCCTCCTGAGGTTTTTCCCGCAGTCACGCTTGCATTATTTATACATTTTGAAATAATTGTACCATTCTCGGTCTGACCTACGATACCGCCTGCATAGCTACCTGTTACTTTTATAATGCCTGATACAGAACAATTAGTTATTCTAGCTACAGAGCCACAATAATAACTAATGCATCCTGCATAACCATTTGCATAAATATAGCAATTAGTAAGAGTAAGATTCCTTATATTTCCAGCAGTATACATAAATAACCCTTTGTAGTATTCTGATGATTTACTGATATATAATCCTGATATAGCATGTCCGTTGCCATCGAATGTACCCATGAAACGCGAATCAGAAGTGCCTATCGGTGTCCACTGATTTGCAGGAGGGGAACTCTCCCAGTTAGCAAAATTTGATGTATCATTCAATACGATATCTGCCCCAAGTATTATTGTTTCTCCTTCAAAATTATTTGTTGTAGAAAGTGAAGCCAGACCTGCCAGCTGTTCAGCTGTCATTATAGTATAAGGTGATGAGCCTGTATACCAGCTTGTATCTGGTGTTCCATTCCATACTGATGCACTAACTGTAAGTGTCATTGGTGAAATAATACTTATAATCATTGCTAAAACTATTAATACCGCCAGCATCTTTTTGCTTGTTTCTTTCATAAAACCCCCTATAATTTAAACATTCTTGTTAAAGTATCTTTGCATATCCTTCATGCTATATTGAAAATATTGATTGATTATTCGCAAATAAGGTTTCCTAACATTTGCAACTATGCAAGTATATATTAATGCCATGCAATATACAATATACTGACATAATATTTACTGTTACATGTGTAAGTTTTTCGCATTATAGTGTTGGATATTTTTTCGCAAAAAAAACTCCCCAGAATAAGTTTTCCAGGGAGTTTGAAATCGTATTGAATTTCTCTGGAGAGTTTACCTCTGGAGAGTTTACCTCTGAAGAGCTTATCTCTTTGAGAACTGTGAAGCTTTTCTTGCTTTCTTGAGTCCTGGTTTCTTTCTTTCTTTTTCTCTTGGGTCTCTTGTAAGGTATCCGGCTTTCTTAAGAGCAGGTCTTAAATCTGGATTTGCTTCAAGTAAAGCTCTTGCTATACCATGTCTGATAGCACCAGCCTGGCCTGTGAATCCGCCACCTTTAACATTAACCAATACATCATATTTCCCTTTGAGCTTTGTAAGATCAAGTGGCTGATTTACAATTATATTAAGTGTTTCAAGTCCGAAATACTCGCTAATATCCTTTTCATTTATAGTTATTTTGCCTGTTCCTGCAACTAATCTCACTCTGGCAACAGAACTTTTTCTTCTACCTGTTCCACAATACTGTGTCATAACTTAACCTCCCGTTACTTATTCAGTTCCAGAACTTCTGGGTTCTGTGCCTGATGATTATGTTCGCTTCCTGCATATACCTTCATCTTGCTAAGCATATGTCTGCCAAGTTTATTCTTTGGAAGCATACCCTTAACAGCTGCTGTTATAATTCTGTCTGGATGCTTTGCCATCATATCCTTGTATACTACTTCCTTTAATCCGCCGATGTAACCAGTATGTCTTCTGTACATCTTTTGTGATTCTTTTTTGCCAGTAACTTCGATTTTTTCAGCGTTAATTACTATTACATAATCACCAGCGTCAACACCAGGTGTAAATGTAGTTTTGTTTTTTCCGATTAGAATTTTGGCTATTTCGCTTGCAAATCTGCCAAGTGTCTGGCCGCTAGCATCTACAACATACCACTTCTTATCTATACTTTCAGCATTTGTCATAAAAGTCTTCATATTGTGCTTGTTCTCCTCCATAATTAATGCCGCTTATTAACGGCATGGGTTATTTTAATACATATATCATATATTGTCAACAACAAATTTTATATATCTCTCTAAGCCTTTTTAATACTCCCGATTGCTCTTTAAATCTCGGTTTTGCTCACACTTCATTCCAAAAATTCATCAAGTATAAGATTGTAGTGAGGCAGCATGTTTTTAATAAAATACTTAACTTCAGGAAGATCCGAGTTTTCAATGCTTTTTTTCAAAGAATTGTATGCCTTGTCAAAATCTTTATTGCCTCTGTCTTTTTCCTCTTTGCATTTTATAAAGCCGGATATCTTGTCAGCAGCTTTTATAATCAGTTTATCTTCTGCTGATGGATTGAAGTATTCTACATATTTATCTTTTATAATTTCGTCCTGCATCATAAGTATATTATTTACTGCATCTGCTTCAATTTTCTTGTAAGCTGTCTCTATATCCTTATTTGCATATTTAACAGGTGTTGGAAGATCCCCAGTTAGTGCTTCATTAACATCATGAAACATTGCTGCTGATGTTATTCTGTTAACATCATAATTTTTATTGAATTTAGCATTTCCTATTAATGCAAGCCCCTGAGCTATCACTGCAACATCGTAACTGTGCTCTTTAAGGTTCTCATAACTGGTGTTACGCATAAGCCCCCATCTGTTTATATATCCTATTCTGTGTATAAATGCGAAAAAACTACCTGGTTTCATACTACTATCTCCTTGTTTATTGCTTCTGCAAACAGAAACCCTACTTCAACTTTCCTCTCTTCTCCTAAAAATGGAATAAGAAGAGTAAGTTTGTTTTTGTGCTTATCAACTGATACAATTTTACCCTTAAAGCTGGTAAGCGGACCTTTTGTTATAACTGCTGTCTGACCTTCTTCAAAACTTACTTCTGGAGCTTCAATAACCCCATGTACATTCATTATGCTTGCTAAAAGCTCCATTTCTTCTGCAGGTACAGGAAGTATCGTAAAAGTATTCCTGTCTCTTAAGAGCCTGTACACGCCTGGTATTCCCTTTAGAATAGTATAAATTTCTGTATCGATATTACCGTTTGCAAATACATATCCTGGGAATATAGTCTTGTATGTCTTTATTCTCTGCTTGCCTTTTTTTATGAATTTTATGGCTGAAGGAATTACAAAATCCAGTTTAATATCTTTTCTTTCGCATATACTAACAAGGTTATCCTTCGCCTTATTCTCCTCACCACTTTTAACGTAAAACACATACCATGAATTTATATACCCCTGTTTTTCGTTTATAGGAGTGTCATAACTTTGCGTCATAAAAATACCTCTTTATACTATTTTATCATTTATGACATTCCAAGACAATATGAACAAATGATGGAAACACACAAAAAAGGGCCTAATGCGATATC
>JAQVAJ010000096.1 GCA_028690885.1 Clostridia bacterium | reverse complement strand
CCGCATGCATTCTTTACTTTTTCAGCTTCCAATGGTGAACAAACCACACCATCTATTCCGGCTGTCACTGCAAGCTTTGCATAATGCATAACTGTATTATCCATTGAGCTGTTGATCATTAATTGCTCATGAAGCTCCGAATCATTTGTTGATGTTAGCTGAGTGACTCCAATTAGAAGAGGTCGGGTTCCATCTTCTCTTGTAAGTCCCTTTAATGCTGCCTGCATCATTTTCACAGTACCGGATGTATGAAGATTTACCATATCAACATCCAATAGTGACAAGCTTCTCATAGCTCTTTCAACTGTATTTGGTATATCATGAAGCTTCAGGTCTAAAAATATCTTATGTCCCTTTTCCTTAATATCTCTTACTATATCCGGACCTTCTGCATAAAAAAGTTCCATTCCAATTTTTACAAAAGGTTTTTCCTGCCCAAACAAGTTCAGAAAATCCATTACATCCTTCTTTGACGGAAAATCACATGCAATTATTACATCTTTTTTCATTAATGCGCCCCTCCTATAATTTCATTTATATCCTTAACTTTAAGTCTATTAAGTCTTTCAGGTAAGTCTTCAATAATTGTCTTACATATACATGGATCAATTAAATTCATTGAACCTATCTGCACAGCTGTTGCTCCTGCCATCATCATCTCTATTACATCATCAGTGCTGCTTATACCGCCTATACCGATTATTGGTATTTTAACAGCCTTATATATCTGATAAACCATACGAAGAGCTACAGGAAAGACTGCAGGTCCTGACAATCCTCCAGTTATATTAGCTAACACAGGCTTTCTGTTTTTAATATCGATTCTCATGCCTAACAGGGTATTAATAGCGCATATACCTGCTGCTCCTGCTTCTTCGCATGCTTTTGCTATTGATACTATATCAGTCACGTTAGGAGATAATTTAATATATACAGGTTTGTCAGCAACCTTCACAACTGCTTTTGTCACTTTAGCAGCCATATCAGCATTTGTTCCAAAACTCATACCTCCCTCATGCACATTGGGACAGCTTATATTTACCTCGATTAGCCCTATATTATCGATACCTCTTAAGCTTTTCGCGCAATATTCATATTCTTCAATTGAGAAGCCTGATATATTGGCTATTACGGGTTTGGAATAGTATGATGAAATTTCCTTTAGAACCTGTCTCACAACATGCAAAATTCCTGGATTCTGTAATCCTACGCTGTTAAGCATACCGCAACTGCTTTCAGCAATCCTTGGGGTATCATTTCCGAATCTGGCTTCTTTTGTTGTCCCTTTTGTGCAGAATGAGCCCAAGATGTTAATATCGTAATACTGTATGAATTCTTTTCCGAATCCAAAGCATCCACTTGCAGGTATTATGGGGTTTGATAACTCCAATCCGCTTAAGTTTACTTTCAAATTCACCATATTATCTCCTCTTTGAATAAGACCGGACCATCTTTACATATCCTTTTGTATCCATACTTAGTCTTGCATGTACACCCCATGCATGCGCCGAATCCGCAACCCATCCTTTCTTCAAAAGAAAACTGTCCAGGTTTTGAACTGTTCTCATAAACAGCTTTTAGCATAGGTTCAGGACCACAGGTGAATATATAGTCATAATCAATCATACTTATAACATCTGTTGCAAAGCCTTTATATCCATAGCTTCCATCTACACAACAGACATATACCTTACAGCCAATGTCCGCAAATTCTTTTTCATAGAAAACATCATCCTTCTTGTTAAATCCAAGAATTACATTTGGAGTCTTGCCTTTTTTAATAAGTGTCTTAGCAAGATAATACAAAGGAGGCACACCGCATCCTCCGCCTATTAAAAGAGGTTTTTCTGTTTTTATATTAATATCATACCCATTACCAAGATTACACAATATATCCAGTTGCTGTAATGGTTTCATACAAGACAGTATTTCAGTTCCTTGTCCTACTACTTTGAATATCAAGGTCATCTTATCATCAGCTATATCACATACCGATAAAGGTCTTCTTAAAAAAAGACCATCAATTTTTATATTCACAAACTGACCTGGCGCCTTTATCCATGAAGTATCACCGGATAAAACCATCTCATATGTATCATATGTAAGCTTCCTAATATTATTTACTGTGTATATTCCCATACTATTTTTCCTTTGCAGATTGTTTTTATAACTCGTCCATTCAGTGTCATTCCTTCAAAAGGAGTATTTCTTCCCAAAGACAGAAATCCATCAGATTTAACTGTATTTTCTGCATCTAAATCCAACACTGTAAAATCAGAATACTTAGGTATTCTGAATATGCATGAAGGATTTACTGACATAAGCTCAATAAGTTTTTCCAGTTTTATGATTCCTGTTTTAACAAGATATGTGTACATACTGGAAAAGGATGTTTCCATTCCTATGACTCCCATTGCACCTGCTAATTTATCTTCATATGTGTGTGGGGCATGGTCAGTTGCAATAATATCTATTGTTCCATCACAAACTGCCTGAATCAATGCTTCTTTATCTTCTTTGTCCCCCAAAGGCGGATTCATCTTGAAATTCTCAGATATCACATCCTCTTTTGTAAAGACAAGATAATGAGGAGCAGTCTCACATGTCACGCTGATTCCATCTTTTTTTGCCTGCCTTATTAATTCAATGCTTTTTTTAGATGATACATGACAGACATGATATCTGCATGAAGTATCCGTATTTTTTAGCAATTCAATATCCCTTTTAATATTCATATATTCACTCATTCTAGGATCTTCATATGAGAAGTCTTCACAATGAGCGGCAATAAGTACATCATGCATAGCCGATTGCTCAATCATTTTCTTCATTATCAAATCAGATGAAACAGGGTTTCCGTCATCTGAAAAACCTATAACAAAGTCTTTTAGTTTTGAAACATCAACCAGATTCTGTCCTAATCTGCCTTCTGTTATGCAGCTGTATTGATATACATTGATACATGCATCCTTGTCAACAATATCCTGTATCAACCTGATATTATCAATATCATCAGGTGATGGGGTGACATTGGGCATTGCACATATCGACGTAAATCCTCCAGCTTTGGCACTTTCAGAGCCAGTCAAAATTGTTTCTTTGTATTCAAATCCAGGCTCTCTGAGATGAACATGCACATCAACAAGCCCTGGAACAATATATTTTTTTGAAAGGTCAATAATCTGATCACACTTTATAGATGAAAGATCTTCACCGATTATCCACTCGGTTTCATTGATAATATATAAATCGGAGGATTTGAAGCTTCCATCTATATATATAAAAGCGTTCTTTAATAACATGACATCCTCCTGTTAAATAGGCTGCCCCCATTTAAAGAGGGCAGCCATAAATGAAATTCGTTACTTGCTTTCTGCTTCGTCTTTCTTGTCAGCAGGTATTACAAGATTTAATATTATACCTATAAGGGTTGCTACTGCAAGAGGAGAAATCTCTACTGCACCAATCATAAGTTTGTATGCTGTATCACCAGTTACATCACCTGCAAGACTCATAGCACCTAAGCCAAGTCCTACTGAAAGAATTACTGATACTACTAATATATTCTTAGTATCTGAGAAATCAACTTTTCCGTCAACTAATGCTCTAAGACCAGCTGCAGATATCATTCCGAAGAGTACTATTGAAGCTCCTCCGATTACAGCAGATGGAATTGTGCTTACTGCTGTACCGAATATGGTTATGGAACCGAATATAACTGCCATTACTGCTGCATAGAAGATGTTTCTTGGGTTATAGTTCTTTGTTATTGCAAGAACTGCTGTGTTTTCTCCATATGTTGTATTTGGAGGTCCACCAAGTGCGCCTGCTATGAAGGTTGCAACGCCATCGCCCATTACTGTTCTATTGATACCAGGGTCTACCATGAAGTCTTTGTTACATACTGTGCTGTTTGCAGATATATCACCAAGATGCTCCATAAAGGTAACTATCGCAATTGGAACAACTGACAGTATAACTCCTAAATCAAAGGACAGATTCTTATAGAAACTGAATGTCTTACCTAAATCCTGGAATATTATTATCTGACTCCAGTCAACTGTTGAATAATCAACAAGACCAATTATTAATGAGTAGATATATCCGACAACAAATCCCATGAGAATCGGAATTACTTTGAAGAAACTCTTTGGTTTTGCTACCGCGCTTACTACAAGAATTGTTAAAGCTGTGATTCCTGCTGCTGTCCATTCTTTCCATGCTGGGATATTATTCCATATGGACTGTCCTATAATATTGTTATAGAACATCTTAGGTGCAAGAATCATACCTATAACTATGATAACCGGGCCAACAACTATAGGCGGGAATAATTTTCTTATTCTTTCTACGCCTATCTTTTTAAGCAAGAGAGAGAATATGACATATACAAGACCTGCCATCATAATAGCTACGCTTGTTTTTCCCATTGCCACATTCCATGTAGCTGAGCCGATATCTCCAGCACCTGCCATAGATGCTATTAGAGCCGGCAGGAACGCAAAACTGCTTCCTAAAAATACCGGAACTTTCTTCTTTGTTATAAAGTAGAAAGCTATTGTTCCTAATCCTGCTGAAAGCAATGCCACTGAAATGCTCATTCCTGCAAGAATCGGTACAAGGACCGTTGCTCCGAACATTGCGAACATGTGCTGAAAGCTTAGCACTGCCGTTTTCAATGTGAAGCGTTCATTTACTGTTTTTCCCATTGTTATTTCTCCTCCTAGAAAAATTTATAAATACTTATATACGATAAAGGCTCACACCTGTTATCCCGTCTGTTTCCAAAAGCTTCACAGCAATCATCTCGCCCTTGGCTGATGGCACATTTTTGCCTACGAAATCCGGTCTTATAGGAAGTTCCCTGTGTCCTCTGTCAATTAGTACCGCTAACTTAATCTTTGCAGCTCTGCCTATAGAGAAAATTGCATCCATAGCTGCCCGCGCAGTACGTCCGGTAAAAATAACGTCATCGATAAGGATGACGTTTTTTCCTGTAATTTTAAATTGTATATCAGTTGCGTTAAGTATCGGATCTTCAGAGCATTTTGATAAGTCATCACGATATAATGTTATATCCAGTATCCCGACTGGTACCTTTACTCCTGAAATGTGTTCAATATTTTTTGCTATTCTTTCAGCTAATGGAATTCCTCTGGTTTTAATACCTACTAGACAGATCCCTTCTGGACCCTTGTTGTCTTCTAAGATTTCATGTGATATACGGATTAACGATCTTTTTACCGCATCTTCATCCATCAAAGTAGCTTTGAACTCCACATTCGCCTCCTTGCATAAATTTCTAAAAAAAATCCTTGTCTGCGCATGCATACAAGGATAGATGAATCTTGTTAATTCTTCTTTATAAACACCTTGTGGGTATCTCTGCACCGCACTTAAAGTTCTTTTAATATAGTACCAAATATATCTTGATATAGCAAGTAGTTTTAGTAAATTAACCTTAAAAATTTAACGATAAATCAAAATTCAAATCACTTACTATTTTATCTTTACTGCTGTACCATACGCTACGACTTCAGCAGCTCCCTGTACAATAGCAGCAGATACATATCGAATACCGATAATAGCATCAGCTCCCATCTTTTCTGCCTGCTCTACAATTCTTTTTGTAGCCATTGCTCTGGATTCGTTCATCATTTCAGTATACCCAAACAGCTCGCCACCGACTAATGTTTTAAAACTTGCAGCGATGTCTTTTCCGATATTTTTTGACTGAACCATACCGGCTTGCACTAATCCTAAATCCTCAATTTCTTTTCCTGGAACATAATCAATTGTTAAAAGTTTCATTTTTCTAATAGCCTTCTTCCAATGCTTTAGCAGCAGGATCCATCGGCATCTCCTTTATTTTAAATTTGTTTTTAACCTTAATAATATATATAGCTGAAATAACTGTAAACACAAGCAAGACTGCCAAACTGATCCATGTATTCTGTGTTAACATGCTTACTGATACTACTGTAAAATCGAGTAAAGTATGTAAAACTATACAAAGCACAAATCCGGCAAAAGTTCTTTTCTTTGTCATCATATATGCCAGAAAAACCGTAAGACCAATATGAAAAACAACCGTAAGGATTCTTTCTATACCAGCTGCATAGAAAAGTGAAGATGATGTAGTTAAGAAAGTTTCTTTGATGGATTCATATTGTTCACCTAAAGGAAGCGAACCTGTATTAATCATAATTGCGAATATAATGTTATTAATATATGTAAGTCCTATAAGACCGACTGCTTCTGCTGCACCATGCCCATATCCAGCTCCCAGTGAACTGTAATATGATAGTTCATTTTTTGAAAGAACCTTAAGCACAATCAGTCTTCCTGTTGTTTCAAATAAACCGGCAGAGAAAGCCAGGATTAACAGAAAAAAATACTTATTATCCTCGCTGAACTGTGTAACTGATGGATTTGCACTAAGAAGCTGTAAAATGGGAATTCGTATAAACAACTGCGGGATTATAAATC
>JAQVAJ010000095.1 GCA_028690885.1 Clostridia bacterium | reverse complement strand
ATCGAGCGATTTAGCCCGTATCAAAAGTAGTTGTAACTTGACAGGAAAGTGCTTCGAAATGCCAAACGTTTCATATACGTAACCGTTAGCAACAAGGCGAAAAAAGAGAACTCAATTGATAGGATAGTGCAAACTTTGAGGAATTTATTTTGTTTTTTTCTCCCCCCCCCGCAAAAAGAAGAAACCCCACCCACATTGCAGCACATTTCCAAGCCCCCACAAGCCAACGCCCAAACCAAAGGCTTGTAAAAGAGCTGCAATTTTGCCTACGCACTCGTGCTGAATTGTTACTTTTGAGCTATTAAGAAATGAACCAGACAAAATGAAAAAGGAAATAGACAACAAACTCAAATCCAAAAACATTAAACCGACCGCCATGCGCGAATTGGTTTTACAGGTTTTAACCGAACAAAAAACAGCTATCAGCCTGCCGGAATTGGAACAAAAATTTGAAAAAGCCGACAAAGCAACTTTATATCGAACGCTAAAAACATTTCAGGAAAACAAACTGATTCATTCGATTGAAGATGGTTCCGGCTCATTAAGATATGCGCTTTGTCAGGACGCTTGCCAATGCCACCCCGAAGACCTGCATGTTCATTTTTTATGTGCCGTTTGTGGGCAGACTTATTGCCTCTCTGACATACCCGTTCCTAAAATTAATTTACCGGCAAAATTTCAACTCGAAAGCGTGAATATGGTTGTGAAAGGGACTTGTTCAAATTGCAAACAATAACTTTGCAACCGGGTTGCATCAACATTTTATTAGCTTTGTCGTTGTAATATTAAATTTTGAATAAAATATGTTTGAAGGGAAAAATAGTAGAATTGTATTAATATTGTTGGCAGGGCTGATAATATTACTTCATGCTACAATCCCTCATCATCATCACTTCGATTCCATCGAAGCACATCCCGAAAATTTAGAATGCGAAACTACCAATTCGGACAGACACAATGAAAACCCGGATACGCATTGTCATGCATTTAACCTTATTATTTCGGAAACCGGAAATGATTTAATTTTACTTTCCTCCCCTGCATCAAACTTCAACCTTGACCTTTTTGGTATTAACACAAATATTGAATTAGCGTCAAAACTCAATGTGGTAAACTATACCCATTGTTTCATATTCTTTCCGCATAAACAAATATTCCTTACCAACCATTCGTTGAGGGCACCCCCTGCAACTGTTTAATTTCTTTTCATATTATTTTAACCGATAGATTATTTTATCGGCAGTAGTAATCACTTAGTCTTTCACATAATGAAGAAAAAGAGATTAAGCAAGCAGCAGCTAGTTGAAAAGCAAAAGCTTGATGAAAAAAAATTTAACAGAACCATGCTGATAAGTTTCAGCATCCTTTTTCTATGCTTAATGTCAATTCTTATTTTTTATACCTATTGGTGCGACACTAAATATACTTGGCGGAAAATTGCATGGTATAGCGAAGAAGTGCCAGAAAAACTGACTTGCATGAATGGGGATAACCTTCAGATTCATGAAAGTACTAAAGCAGTTTTCGAGGACAAAACGTATTATTTCTGTAGTCAGGCATGTTTTAACCATCTCGTAAAGCATTTCAGAAAAGTTGCAATAGTTCCTGATGCATTTTCAGGTGATTCAATTAATAAAGCGGATGCAATTATTGGTCTTAAAAAAAGGAATAATCCTGAATTGGTTTATTTCAGAAATAAAGAAAATTTCAATAAATATTATGAATCAAAACATTAAAAAAATAAATAGAGTTTTAATAAATAAAATCAATATCAAATGATAAACAGAATCATATCTTTTTCAATAAAGAACAAAGCCCTCATTGGTTTAATGACCATAGGACTTATCATCGGGGGTATCTGGTCGATGACCAAAGTGCCATTGGATGCTGTTCCCGAC
The DNA here is from genome assembly GCA_028690885.1 of Clostridia bacterium. GTDB lineage: Bacteria > Bacillota > Clostridia > DUPQ01 > DUPQ01 > DUPQ01. Next base: position 4,618 of record JAQVAJ010000095.1, on the reverse strand, counting down.
ATTACCAATAACCAGGTGCAGGTAATTACCACCGCACCCAATTTGGGAACCGAAGACATAGAGCAGTTTGTAACCTATCAGGTGGAACTTTCGGTGGCTAACTTGCCGGGGGTTACCGAAATCCGCTCTGTTTCACGGTTCGGATTGTCAGTGGTAACAATAGTATTTGAGGATAATATGGGGACATACCTTCCACGACAGCTGGTGAGTGAGGCATTGGCCGAAATTAAGGAGAACATCCCTGAAGGATTTGCCGAGCCGTTTATGGCTCCCATTAGTACCGGATTGGGTGAGATTTACCAGTACACCCTCGAAGTACAACCCGGCTATGATACCATTTACGATGACATGGAACTGCGCACCATGCAGGAATGGATTGTAAAACGCCAGATGGCAATGGTTCCGGGCGTAGTTGAAGTAAACTCCTTTGGCGGGCGGGGCAAACAATACGAAATTTCTATAAACCCCGATAAACTTCGTAGCATGAACCTCACCATTGCCGACATTTTCGAGGCTTTGGAAGATAATAATCAGAATACGGGAGGGGCTTACATTGAGAAAAATTTTCAAGCCAACTTTATCCGTGGCGAAGGTTTGATGCGTTCGCTCGATGACATCCGCAATACCCCGGTTGCCAATGTAAAAGGGCAACCTGTTTTTATACGTGATGTGGCTGAAGTAAAATACGGCAGTTTTGTTCGCTATGGGGCATTCACCAAAAATGGTAAAGGCGAAGCCGTGGGGGGTATTGTAATGATGCTTAAAGGCGAAAACTCCAACGATGTTATCAAGGATGTGAAGGAACGTATGGCGTTAATCCAAAAATCGTTGCCGGAAGGTGTGAAAATTGAATCTTTCCTCGACCGCAGCAAACTGATAAAAAGCACCACCTCCACCGTAGCCGAAAACCTTTCACTGGGGGCGCTCATTGTAATCTTTGTCCTTGTCATCTTTTTGGGCAATTTACGGGGCGGTTTGCTGGTAGCTTCTACCATACCGCTTGCCCTGCTCTTTTCGTTTATCATGATGAAAGTGTTTGGCGTTTGGGCAAACCTGATGAGCCTCGGGGCTATCGACTTCGGAATTCTGGTCGATGGGGCGGTAATCATCGTGGAAAGCATGATATTTTACCTACACCGGAATGAATTTATCGGAAAAAAACTGGGGCTGCCCCGGCGAAACGAAATAGCCTATAATTCAGCCAGTAAAATGATGAACTCCGCATTTTTCGGGCAGCTGATTATCCTTATTGTTTTTATTCCTGTACTGGCATTGCAGGGTGTGGAAGGCAAAATGTTTATACCCATGGCCATGACCTTTGGTTTTGCCGTGTTGGGTGTGATGGTGCTGTGTCTTACCTACATCCCTATGATGGCAGCACTTTTCCTGAAACCTCCGAAAACAGATAAAAAAACCTGGGGAGAGAAATTTATTATAAAGCTTGAAAACCTGTACGAACCGGTAATTGCCTGGGCTTTACGCAAAGGTAAGCTTGTATTGGGAATTGCCTTGGTGCTCTTAATTTCCGGAGGATTCCTTTTCTCACGTATGGGAGCCGAATTTATCCCTCAGTTGGACGAAGGCGATTTTGCTTTTCAGGCTTTCCTGAAGCCCGGAACATCGCTATCTGAGGTAGAAAAAGCCTCTACCCGTATCGAACAAATAGTATTGGAAAATTTTCCGGACGAGATAGCATCCATACAAAGCCGTATTGGGGTGGCAGATTTGCCTACCGACCCCATGCCGATTGATATTGCCGATATATTTGTCATACTTACACCAGAGGATGAATGGACAAAGGTTGAATCAAAACAGGAACTGATTGATAAGGTAAAAGAAAAGGTAAGTGTTTTGCCAGGTATAAACTATGAGTTTACCCAGCCAATCGAGATGCGATTCAACGAACTTCTAACCGGAATTCGTGAAGATGTGGCTATTAAATTATACGGTGATGACCTGAATATGCTAGCCGACAAAGCCGAAGAAATTTCCGGCTTAATTGCAGGGATTGAAGGGATTGAAGGCATCAAAGCCGAAGCAACCCGTGGGCTGCCTCAAATTACGGTAAAATACAATCGTACCAAACTGGGGCAGTACGGGTTAAAAATAAAAGACCTGAATACTGTGGTAGAGACTGCATTTAGCGGTGGCGTTGCCGGGGTTATCTATGAAGGTGAACGCATGTTTGACCTTGTGGTTCGACTTGATGAAGCACACCGACAGAGTATTGACGACCTTCGGAATTTATTTGTAAATACTCCCGATGGAAACCAGGTTCCCTTAAAAGAAGTAGCTGAAATCAGTTACCAACCCGGCCCGATGCAAATAAGCCGCGACAATACCAACAGGCGTACTTATGTAGGTATTAACGTGGAAGGCAGGGACATTAAATCGCTGGTAGAAGAAATTCAACAGACGCTCGATGAAAAATTGGAACTGCCTTCGGGTTATTACATTCGCTACGGTGGTGCTTTTGAAAATCTCGAACGGGCATCAAAGCGTCTTACTCTGGTTGTGCCGCTTGCGTTGGCATTGATATTTATGCTTGTTTTCTTTGCCATAAAATCGTTTAAACAAACCCTGATGATTTATGTGGCCATTCCTTTTGCAGCAGTGGGGGGTATTTTTTCGCTTTACCTGCGCGATATGCCTTTCAGTATTTCGGCAGGGGTCGGCTTTATTGTGCTCTTTGGTGTGGCTGTATTGAACGGACTGGTGTTGATAAGCGGATTTAACGAGTTGAAAGAAGAAGGAAAACTCAGCCTTGGCGAAATTATTAAACAGGGGTCCCTTCGCCGGATACGCCCTATATTCCTGACTGCATCAACCGATATTTTGGGTTTCCTGCCTATGGCTATTTCCACCTCAGCAGGGGCAGAAGTGCAACGCCCGCTTGCCACCGTGGTTATTGGCGGTATGTTAACATCTACGCTTTTAACACTGGTTGTGCTACCCGTACTGTACAAAATGGTCGAATCGGGAAAAAACAAGCTGAAAGCGCCAAAACTCAATACCACGGTAATAACCGTTCTGTTTATCATTGGCGGTCTTGGTGTTTCAGGCAGCCTGAAAGCACAGGAAAACACCATTACCCTTGAGCAGGCTATTGAACGGGCAAAAGAGAATTACCCTTCGTTAAAAGCGGCATCGCTTAATGTGGAAAAACAAAAAGCCTTAAAAGCTACAGCTTACGATTTGGGCAGCACGTCAATCTATACCGGAAAGGAGGAAACTGGCAACGGTGAGGTGGGTATTCAAACCCAAATTGGGGTTACGCAATCGGAAATCGACCTGTTTGGCATTCCTGCCAAAAGCAAACTGAATGAGTCGCGTACCAACCTGGCTGTTTCAAGGCTTGAACTGACAGAAAATGAACTGGTCAGAAATGTGAGCCTGGCATGGTACAGGGCATTGGTAGCCAGAAAACAAACAGAATTGTATAGTCAGCTCGACAGTATTTATACCAATTTCCTTAAAGCTGCGGAACTGCGGTTTAAAACACAGCAAACATCCAAAGTAGAGTACCTTTCTGCCTCGGCTAAATACCAGGAGTTAATGGTGAATATAAAACAGGCTGAGAGTGAATATCTGGCTTCTTTGCAAATCCTGAACCAGTACCTGATGTACCCCAACGGTGTTGAAATTACCGATGCCGGACAAGAGTGGGATAAAACGATTCATGCTGCCTTTTCAGGTGATTCGTTAAACAATGTTCCTTTATTGAATTATTACAGGCAGCAGCTTGATGTTTCCGAAGCAGAGTGGAAAGCCGAAAAAGCAAATTTTCTGCCCAAACTCGATTTGGGTTACTCGCTGCAATCGGTCGATGGTACATCGGGTTTTTATGGTTGGGAAGCAGGCATTTCTGTTCCTTTACTGTTCTTTTCCCAGTCGGGAAAAACAAAAGCCGCCCATATAAACTACCAGATTACCGGTCAGGAATACAAGCAAAGGGAATTGGAGCTGACTGCCTCTTACAAGGAACTTTTAAGCCGTTACAGGGTAATGAGCGAAGTGCTGGAATATTATAAAAGCGAAGCCCTGCCGCTTGCTGCCGAGCAAATTGAAGCGGCAAACCTGGGTTACCGTTTGGGCAGCCTCAGTTATATTGAATTTATCCAGAATACCGAATCAGCCATAAAAACCAGGCAGGAGTATTTATCCCGGCTATCGGATTTCTTTGAAATTAAAGAACAATTGGAATACATAACAGGTCAATAATTATAAAAACAGATAAAAATGAAAACGAAAATATTTTTAGCACTTCTTGCAGTAGTAACACTCATGTCGTGCAACAGCAACAAAAAAGAAAACAGTGAAGCCGGGGAACATGCAGAGCATGAAAGCCCTGAAGGTGTGGTAATGCTGAATGAACTTCAGCGTGAAGCCTTAAATCTGCAATTGGGCAATTTTCAAATGCGAAATCTTACAACGCTTGTAAAAACGAACGGGCAATTGGAAGTTCCACCCGCTGCCAGTGCTGATGTTACGGCCATTATTGGTGGAAATGTAAAAGAAATAAAGGTTTTTCATGGCGATAAAGTAAACAAGGGTCAGGTGTTGGCCATACTGGAGCATCCGGATTATATTGCCCTTCAGGAAGAATTTGCCGAAACAG
>JAQVAJ010000094.1 GCA_028690885.1 Clostridia bacterium | reverse complement strand
CATTCTTTTTAATTTTTCTACATAAAATTTTGCATTCTTAGATGAATTATTAGTATAGTACCAAATATCAATACCGCATTTTTCTGCAACTTCCAAAAAATGCTTGGTGTAAGGAAAAAGACTATTTCCAAGATAAATAGTTCCATCCATATCTAGTACAAAACACTTTATTTTTTCTAAACCCATAAAATCCTCTTCTTATCTTATAGCATTAATCTTTAGTGCCATAATAATTTTTCTTACATACTGATTATACATTAATCTTGCTTTTATTATCTTTAAAATTAATTTAATTCTCAATTTTAATGTTAATTTACAATAATTCTTACTTATATTCCCACCTTTTTTAAAAGCTTCAGCTAATGCACATGCACTATTAAAAGCAAAGCTGAACCCTTCTGCAGAACTTGGTGAAATATATCCTGCTGCTTCACCTGCTAAGAAAGCAGTATTATCTTTTTTTGCATACACCTTTGGAATTCCGCACGGCCTTAACAATAAAGCTCCCTCTTTCTTAATAAGTTTACCAAGTTTCATTCCCTTCTTTTCAAGTTTTTCTATTAGTATATCAAAAAAACTATTTCCTTCTGATTCCTGTTTAAATGCCATTCCAATACTAAATGTTCCATTCTTAGGAAATGCCCAACCGGAATAATCAGTAAGATTCTTATCAAAAATCGCATAATAGTTTGAATTGTATTTAGAGTATTCATATACATGTTGAATCGCATAATAGTTTTTAACATTCATTTTTAAATCATTAAACATCTTTTTTCTTACTATTGATCCTGCACCATCACATCCTATGATTATTTTGGTTTTTAGTGATTTGTTGTCGTCCGTAAATATCTGATAACCGCTGCTATCAGATGAAATATCTTTAACCATTGTTGAAAAAAGTCTTACAACATTATCAGGAATAAGGGAAACAAGATATCTGTCAAACTTCTCCCTATCCATATTTAAATAAAATCTCTGATAATGTCTTTGCAGGCCAGTTTCAAGATCAATTGTAACAACTGAGAAAAGCTGTGGATCAACCAACACATTATTAGGCAGATTCAGCTCTAAAGATGCTAATACTCTTTGTGCGTCAGGTGATAAAAGCCCTCCGCAAGCTTTACTTCTTGTCGGAGGGAGACAATCAAGGTTTCTCTTATCAATTACAGCTATTTTGTAGCCCTGTTTTGCCAAAAGCATAGATAAAACACTTCCGCAAGGTCCAGCTCCAATAACAGCTATATCATATAAATCCATCTTGTTCACTATATTACAATGTTTATAAGTCTCTTAGGTACTGCAATAATTTTCTTTGGCTTTTTACCTTCTAATACCTCAATTATCGCATCTTCAGTTTCTACTAACGATTCCATTTCCTGCTTGGACATATCTGATGAAATCATTATTTTTGCTTTTATTTTTCCGTTTACCTGTACAACAATTTCAATTTCATCATCAATAGTTTTATCTTCATCATATTCTGGCCAGGACTTTTCATGAATATATCCGTCAAACCCGCATAATGACCACATCTCTTCAGTTATATGAGGTGAAACGGGATTTAAAAGTATCAAGAAAGACTGCATTTCCTTTTTAGTTATGCTTCCTTTTAGATAAACAGCATTTGAAAAAGCCATAAGCTGGGCAATTGCAGTATTAAACTTCAAGGTTTCAAAATCATTTGTTACCTTCTTAATTGTTTTATGCATAATCGTTAAAAGGTCTTTTGAATAGTCATCAGAATCATTCATAAAATCCATCATTTTGTATGCCCTATCGATAAATCTTCTACATCCTTTTACACCGTTTTCTGACCATGGAGCACTTTTTTCAAAATCCCCTATAAACATTTCATACATACGCAATGTATCTGCTCCGTAATTATCTATTACTTTATCAGGATTCACGACGTTTCCTCTTGACTTACTCATTTTTTCATTATTTTCGCCAAGAATCATCCCATGAGCTGTTCTTTTGCTGTATGGTTCTGGTGTATTTACATAACCTATATCATAAAGGAATTTGTGCCAGAATCTTGAATAAAGAAGATGCAAGGTTACATGCTCCATTCCACCATTGTACCAGTCAACTGGCATCCAGTAATTAATCTTTTCTTTATCAGCAAAACAAACATCATTATTAGGATCAAGATATCTTAAGAAATACCATGATGAACCTGCCCAGTTAGGCATTGTATCTGTCTCTCTCTTTGCACTTGAATGACATTTTGGGCATGTAGTATTTACCCAGTCAGTCATTTTTGAAAGCGGTGATTCACCATCTTCTGCAGGTTCGTATGAATCAAGATCAGGAAGTAATAACGGTAATTCTGACTCATCTAGAGGTACCCATCCGCATTTTTCACAATAAACTAAAGGTATGGGCTCTCCCCAGTACCTTTGTCTGGAAAATACCCAGTCACGAAGTTTGAAATTATCTTTTGTCTTACCTATTCCTTTTGATTCTATGTATTCAGTTATCTTCTTTTTTGCATCTTTAACTTCCAAGCCGTTAATTATTCCAGAATTAACCATAATTCCTTTTTCAATATCAGTAAAGGCTTCTTTTTCTAAATCGCCTCCCGCAACTACCTCGATTATAGGAAGGTTGAATTTTTTAGCAAATTCATAGTCTCTTTGGTCATGTCCAGGTACAGCCATAATAGCTCCGGTTCCATATGACATTAAAACATAATCAGAAATCCAAACAGGTATCTCTTTATCTGTCAGCGGATTTATAGCTCTGATTCCTTTTATTTCTACGCCTGTCTTATCTTTTGCGATTTCAGCACGTTCAAAATCACTTTTTTTTGAGCTCTCTATCTGATATTGCTTAATTTCATCAAGATTTGCTATTAATGACTTGTACTTTTCAATATATGGATGCTCAGGTGAAATAACCATGTATGTAGCTCCATACAAAGTATCAGGCCTTGTAGTATATACTGTAAGAGGTTCTTCAATTCCAGTAAGCATGAAATCCACTTCAGCTCCTGTAGATTTGCCAATCCAGTTAATCTGTTGTGATTTTATGCTTTCCAAGTAGTCGATTTCAGATAACCCTTCAATAAGCTTATCAGCATACTCTGTTATTTTCAGCATCCACTGATTTTTCATCTTCTTTATTACTTCAGCACCGCATCTTTCACATTTTCCATCTACAACCTCTTCATTAGCAAGGCCTACCTTGCATGATGTGCAGTAATTTATGCTCATATTCTTTTTATATGCTAAACCATGGTTAAATAACTGCAGAAAAATCCACTGAGTCCATTTGTAATAATTTGGGTCAGTTGTGTTAATCTCTCTGTCCCAGTCAAATGAATAACCTATTGATTTAAGCTGAGATTTGAATCTAGCAATATTCTTTTTTGTTACTGCTGCTGGATGCATCTTATTTTTCATTGCATAATTTTCAGTTGGAAGTCCAAACGCATCCCACCCCATTGGAAACAACACATTATATCCCTGAAGCCTTCTTTTTCTAGCAACGATATCCAATGCTGTATATGGCCTTGGATGTCCTACATGTAAACCTTCACCTGAGGGATAAGGAAACTCAACTAGTGCATAATACTTTGGTAGCGATAAATCGTCTTTTGCTTTAAAACATTTCAACTCGTCCCATTTCTTCTGCCATTTAGATTCAATTTCCTTTGGATTGTATTCCATAACTATCATCTCCGTTTATAAAATATTCTTTCAACGATTTTATTGCATAAAGTATTCAATGTCAAGAAATGCTGTATTTATTTATATATAAATGGTAAAACCATGAGCGAATTTCTATTTAATCTAAATCTTAAATAAAATAAATCGATACATTAATTGATATTCTAAAATACATACATTATTTGTTATTTTTGCGTATTATTGTCTAATTTATACTAATATTTTATATTATATGCTAATTGCAAATGTTTTGATGATTTTGAATTTTAATGCATATTTAATGAATATTTACAAGAAAAGGATATAATAATATATATTTTTATAAAACTTTTTGTTAGATACTTTACTTATAAAAATGTTAGTGTATAATTTAGGTATGGATTTTGAATATTATTCAAAGGAGGAAGAATAATGAAAAAAATGAAACTGCTTAGCCTGGTGCTATGCCTCATATTGGTGTGTTCTTTCATTTTCACGGCTTGTGATAATAAGCCAACAGAAACAGCAACAGAAACACCTACTGAGTCAGCAACAGAAACAGCAACAGAAACACCTACTGAAACTTCAACTGAACCTGAAGTAGTAGAGAAACCAAAACAGTTAGATATCACTACTTTGTACTATTATGGTGATGCTACTGAGAATTCTTCTCAAAAGCTTGCATTCAAGAACTTTATTTCAAGACATTATGGAATACAGTTTAATTTGAATACACCAGCTAGAGATACCTACATTGAAACTATCAACCTACAGGCTGTATCAGGTGACCTTACCGGTATGGTAAGACTGTTCTCAGGTACTGATGGAATCAGATGGTATCAAGAAGGAGTAGTATTAGCAATTGATCAGTATCTTGCGGATAATGAGACTTGGGTTAATATTATACCTGAGAATTGGAAAGAAACCTTCTCATATGATGGAACCGTTTATGGACTCGCATTTGGAGGAGACGGAATACCTTCATGGTTCTCAAGAACAATGAGAGGCGACTGGCTTGACGCTGTATCAATGGCTAAACCTGAAACAATTGAACAGTTCTATGAAGTTTCCAAAGCATTCACATATAATGATCCTGATGGAAATACAGTAAATGATACTTGGGGATTCGCTTCAAGAAATATCTGGCTTATGCAGGACATATTCAAAGCATATGGATGTACTCCTAACTGGGAAGCTGACCTTGTTCCAGTATGGAATCCAAGAGATGATATCTGGGAAGATTCAGTTATCAAACCTGTAATGGCAGATTGTGCTCTTTTCTTAAGAAAATGCTATTCTGAGGGCCTTGTTCATCCAGAATTGTTCTCAATGAGCTCAACAAATGTTAGAAACCTTATATCAAACGGCCAAGCAGGATCCTGCTTCTATTGGGATACTTGGTTAATTTCATGGGAAAATTCTGTTAAACAGACAGTAGGATCTCAAGCATATATGGTAGCTGTCGGTGCATTAACAGGTAATGTAACACAGAAAATAAATTGTTGGAAAACTGATATCGGAGCTCCATATGTTCTTATGGCAAATACCGAACAACCTAAAGAAGTAGTAAACTGGTTCATAACACTCTGTTATGGAACAGCTGAAGATTTCTTCACATTCAGGTATGGTATCAATCAGGAATCTATTGATGCGAAAACAGGATTCTTCCTTGATGGAAAAACTGTATATCAACTTCATTATCAAGCTGACGACCAAAACGCTGTAAAGAGCACAGGAACACCTGCTATAATCGGCGGACATCCTGGTTATGCTTTGGATATAGGTACATATGGTTATAAATCAGCCTATAATTCAGGTAATGCACAATGGGATTCAGACCAGATAACAAAGAGTGCAGCAGATCTTGAAAGAAGATATGAAGTATTCAACGAATACAATGACGGAAGACTTTATGTTCTTACTGGAGATTACGAGCAGCCAACAAATGAAGAGTATACAATGGTTATTTCTGAATGGGCAGGCGCTGGTATGAAATACGTTTCAAGTGTAATGGTTGATGGTGTTGAACCTAATGTTGCTCTTAAAGCATATCTTGAGGTTGTAATGGCATTTAATCCTCAGGTTACATTAGATTTCATGAACTCAAAACTTGGTAAAGCTTCAACTCAGAACTATAATGAGCTTTGGGGAAGTCTGAACTAATTTAGTTAAGTTTAAAGAACCCGGAAATTTCCGGGTTCTTTTTTTACCATTTTTAAATATTATATTTTCATCTATATCGTAAAGTTAGATTAATTTTAGTTAGTAGTCAATAGTTTTTTTTCATTGAGTATTTTTCTAACATTTTTAATATCGTGAATTAATAAATATTTATTAAAATCCATAATTCCTTCTAAGGTTTTCAAACTCCTCTATAAACTCAGGAATTCTTGGTCCTAAGATTGCAAACATAACTACAAAGAAAATAATTGTAGCTATTATTGAAGCAGCTACAAGAATCAAGCGTGCTTTAAAATAATTCTTCTTACTTTCTTTATCGCCACTAAAAGCATAAACAAAAAGCATGATAACGTTAACACATGGTATTGCCATCACAATAATGGTTAATATCCAGTCGAGTATTGAAACTGTCGGCGATACATCAGGCTTAGGTACATATTGGTTAGTAATATGTGGCTGCTGTTGGTTTTCAGCAGGATTTTCGTTTACTATATAGGTTTTTTCTGTATTGACCGGAATTTCCTGCTTTTCATTTGTTACATTATCATTTATTTCTGTCATAATTATATCCCCCATTTATCTAAATTATATTATCAATCTATGTATTGTCAAGAAAACTGCTTCATTATCCAAAATATAAAAGCTTTATCGTATATTACCAGCGGTTCTGTACCAAAAGATGTAATTAACCTTATAACAAATATTATAATTA
>JAQVAJ010000093.1 GCA_028690885.1 Clostridia bacterium | reverse complement strand
CCAAAATCATGGTGGGGTCATCCCTACACATTTGATTCAATTCACTGAAAACAGCAGACAAGCATTGCTTTTACAACCCATTGAAGGACCATCCGATGTAAAAGTTGTAATACCAACTCTCGAGAATATCGTTGATGATATTTATTTAATGGTCACCGTCTTTATTCTAAATAAAATAAAACCTGCAAAGGATATTGATAACTGGGAAAGACTAAGTATGTACGATCTTTTTGATGAAAATGAAAGATCTTCACTTTATGAGGAATCTAGGAGAATAATTAAGGATACTAAAATTAAACTTGTATTCAATATTCTGGTGGGCAGTCATTTGTTAAATCATATAGATGCAATAAAAGAATATCCAAATGATTATGAAGTGACGTTACCTTATTTAAAATTGGAAAATAATATTTGGGATAATACTATATCCAAAAAGAATATATAAATGGAATTTTTTGACGACAAACAAAAGGATCTGATATTATCATGGCATAAACTTGCAAAATCAGACAACTCATATATGGCTTTTATGTCTGAATGGATAGCCTTTAATGCAATTTGTTATAACTTATATTATGAAAAAGCGGTAATTGACCGGGCCAATATAGATAGATCAAAATCAAAACTAGAAAGAATTCGCCAACGCTTAAGTGATAGTTCTGAAGTTGTCGCAAATAATGCAATATTAAACCATTCTTCAAATAAATTGAACGTAGACCTGTCATTTCCAGAACGTTTATTTATAACAATATCTGATAATAATTACACTGAAGACATTATTTTTAATGAATATGTAAAGGACAATCAGGAATGGTACAATAACAATCCAGCTGATTCATTCAAAAGTCTCAAAGAATCCCTATTGAAAGCTGAGGTCAACAGACACTACGTTATAAATATGGCCAAGAATAAACAATATAACAACATGACCCAAACTCGTGATTTTAGTCACCTTGTTGATGAAATGGCAAGAAAAAATATTATCGTTTTATGTGAAAATAATGATCTAAAGACAATTAAGAATGTTTTATATCAAATAAGGTGTAATATTTTTCATGGAGAGAAAACTCCTGGCTATATCAACGACGATAGAATAGTGAAGAGTGCATTGCCATTATTAAGATATATAGTTGAAGATCTTATTCATAAACATATAGTAAACAATAGAATGGAATAAAGTCAAGACTATATACGATCGACAAGTATACTGCCTTCTTTTATATTAGGTTCTTTCAGACACGAAAAAATAAAAACATTATTATGGATCGCAAAATAAAATATTCATTTTCGGGTCACGAATCTTTCTATTGTAAGACGTTGTGGCTAAAAAAGGGATATGACTTCATTTCTGAAAATAAAGACTTTAATGCTCCTAATGCAGTTGTTGAGTTAGGTATTGGCAAAAATATGGTTTCTTCTCTTCGCTTTTGGATGCGAGCTTTTGGCTTATTTTATGAGGGAAAATCCACTTTAATAGCTGATTATCTATTTGATAACCAGACTGGCAAAGACCCATATATAGAAGATTTAGGTACTTTGTGGCTTTTGCATTATTTACTTATAAAATCTGATTTAGCCAGCATATATAAACTCTTCTTCATTGATTTTCATAAAGAGAAAAATAATGAATTTACAAGAGAACAATTACTGTATTTTCTTAAGCGAAAAAATGCAGAAACTTCTTACGGTCACCTTTTTAATGAAAATACAGTAAAAAGAGATATTAATGTTCTCTTTCAAAATTATGTTATGCCCCACAAAGAAAAACCTAATGAAGATTTTTCAGCACTACTAATTAATTTGAATCTTATTAAGCATTCTGAAGACAAGACTTTCTATTTTAACACTAAAGGAAAAAACAAACTTACGCCAGAAATATTTTTTTACGCCATAATTGATGACAAGAAAGATGAACAAATTATTTCATTTGACAGATTAATGGATCTTGCATTAATTTTTTGTTTGACAAAAACTGAACTTATTGAAATAATTAAATTTTTAGTCAAAAAGTACCCACAAGTATTAAGATATACTGACGATGGAGGAATTAAGCAATTATTTTTTATCGAAGAGCTTGATAAAACCGAAGTTTTAAAAACGTATTACTCAAAACAATGAAATTCGCACTATCTACAAATATAAATAACGTTCAATATGATGATTTCCATTATATTGTAACTTCAAATGCACGGCGAGTTTTAGGAACTCTGCTTGCCGATTATTTTACAGGCATTCATTGTTTTTCATTAGTTGGAACTTACGGTTCTGGAAAATCAAGCTTTTTAGCTGCTCTGGAAAGAGATATTTTGGAGAAAACCAAAGTGTTGTTTGAAAACAAAGGACAGTTTAATGAATATTGGAAATTCAGTTGCATTAATATAGTTGGTGATTATAATTCTCTTTCAAACTTGTTGAGTAAAAAATTGATAGGTGATAGTATTAGCTCCAAAGAACTATTTGCTCATTTAGAACAAACATTGATTGATCATAAAAAGAGAGGCGAATTTGTCATACTTGTCATTGATGAGTTTGGGAAGGTTCTCGAACACGCAGCCAATCATATCCCCGAAAAAGAATTGTATTTTTTACAACAATTGGCAGAGTTTATTAATCACCCGAAACGTGACAACGTTCTATTAGTTACAACACTACATCAAAATTTTGGAGCATACTCAAAAAAACTGAATGAGCAGCAGCGTAACGAATGGGAAAAAGTAAAAGGTCGATTGAAGGAAATTGCTTTTAGTGAACCTGTTGAGCAGCTTTTGCATTTAGCAGCAGCGCAGATAGATTCTTCAAACAATAAAATTATTTCTAGGGAAAACTTCGATATGCTTTTTCATTTAGCAAAGAGCACGAACTTTATTAAGAGCGATCTGAGTATTGATATTGCTAAAAAATTATATCCCTTGGATATTTTCTCGGCTGTGGTTCTTACTTATTCAATTCAGCGTTATGGTCAAAATGAGCGTTCTCTATTTTCTTTTTTATATTCAAAGGACAATAACTCTCTTAGTCAGTTTAATCCTCAAGCTAATAAAACATACAATTTAGCGAATGTTCACGATTATATTATCTATAATTTTTACTCATACTTATCTGAAGTAAATGCCGATTCTGCAATTTGGAGAGCTATTCGTGTAGCATTAGAGCGGGTTGAAGGTTTATTTGAACATGATAAGATTGAGGCAGCAAGTAATATTGTAAAAACAATCGGATTATGTAACTTGTATGGAAATTCAACGACTTTTAATGAAAAGGCTCTATGTCAGTATCTGCAATTTGCATTAAATATTATAAAGCCTGAGCAATTAATACGTGAACTTATTGCCCATAAAATAATTCGTTTTGCTAAATACAAATCTCAATATATTATTTTTGAAGGAACAGATGTCAATATCGAAGACGAACTTTATAAAGCGGCAGGAATAGTTCCACGTCCAAGTGATTTTATAAATGACTTGAATGAGTCTTTTGAGTTTAAGGTTGTACAAGCAAATAGTTCTTTCTATAAAACAGGTACTCCTCGTTTTTTTGAATACAGAATTTCAAGTGAAGCCCAAATTTTAAATCCCATAAACGATATTGACGGGTACATTAATCTCGTTTTTCCATATAACGAAGGAGAAAAGGAACATTTACACGAAACGTCCAGGAATTGCAATAACGCTGTAATATATGTGTATTTCAATAATGTTACTCAGATAGTAAATCATTTATATGAGATCAAGAAACTGGAATATATACGCAAACAAGTTTTAGTAGAAGATAAGATTGCTGATAGAGAGATTAATAATCTTATCGTTTACGAAAAAGATCTGCTGAATAAAGCAATTAATCACGGTTTAATGTCATTTTCTACAAATGTAGAATGGTATTACAAAGGGGAAAACCGTCAAATATCTTCGCAGTCTGATTTTAACAAATTGCTTTCGGCTGTTTGTGATGACGTCTATTATTCAACACCAGTCATTCAAAATGAATTGTTTAACAAGCATAAGGTAAACAGTACTATTTCACTTGCTCGCGTTACTCTTCTAAATATGTTGATAGATGATAGATGTGTGATGCAGAATGAATTAGGATTTGAAAAGGACAAATTCCCTCCTGAAAAAACAATATACTACACTCTTTTAAAAAACACAGGTATTCACTGTCAAAAAGATGGTATTTACACCCTAAGTGAACCACAAGACGCCTCAATAAAAGATTTATGGGATAAGTGCGAAGCATTTTTGGAAAGTTCCATTGAAAAGCAACGCAAATTAGGAGAGCTGATTAAAGATTTAAAGTTAGCACCATTCAAATTAAAAAAAGGATTCTTAGATTTCTGGATTCCTATTTATTTAATTATTAAAAAACAAGATTATTCTCTCTATGATAGCGAAGACAGATATATTCCATATTTAAATAGAGAAGTTCTTGACTTATTGCAAAAATCGCCGAATGGTTATAAGATAAAAGCTTTTGCAATTGATGGGGTGAAGATTGAGTTTTTTAATCAATACAGAAACTTTATAAACTTAAATGATAGAGATTTAATTACACAAGACAGTTTTTTAGAAACAATAAAGCCGTTTTTGATATTCTATAACAACTTGGATGATTTTGCAAAAAGCACTCAAAATTTTGACAATCCTTTTACTTTAAAGTTTCGTGATGTATTAGCTAAAGCGAAAGATCCGGAAAAGACCTTTTTTGAAGATCTACCTGCTGCATTTGGCTTCAAAAATGATTCTTTAGCGAAGAATGAAGTGTTTTTGACTCAATATCAAGATTTAATGAAAGATCCAATACGCGAGTTGAGATCGAGCTATTCCAATCTCATTAAACGAATAGAGGATAGTATAATTGATGCATTAGGCTTAAAATCAAATTATTTTAACCAATACAAAACAGAAATTGATATTCTTTTTCAAGGTGTAAAGACGAATTTGTTGTCAAGCAAACAAAAAAGTTTCCTCAACAGATTGCTTATGGGGCAGTCAGAAAAAACGTTATGGTATGAATCAATCTGTTATGTTGTCATAGATAAACCCCTTGTTTCGATAAAAGACAATGAGATTTCTTTTTTGATTGATACATTAAAACATTTGCTTGTAAGCCTAACGAAGTTTGTTGACATTTCAAAAGCAGCAAAGAATAATATAAATTCAGAGATATATAATTTCGAGTTAGTCTCAACAAAAGGTACAATTAAACCTCAGTCTTACATTTTGCCTCAAAGTCAAAAGAAAAAAACGGAAGCACTAGAATCGAAAATTACTGAGATTTTGTCAGGTGATTATAATGTAGATGTTTGTACATTGTTGAGAATTATAAAAAATAAAATTGAGAATAATGATTAGACACGTATTAGGAATATCGGGAGGAAAAGATAGTGCGGCTTTAGCAATATATATGAAAGAGAAGTATCCGAACCTACCTATAGATTACTATAATTCCGATACAGGTTGCGAATTAGAAGAAACCGAGCAGTTGATAAATCGGTTAGAATCTGTATTGGGACATATTACTAGGTTGAAAGCGGCACAAGGAAGTCCAGAACCTACGCCTTTTCACCATTTCCTTAAATCTAGTGGAGGTTATTTGCCTTCACCTCAAGCTCGTTGGTGTACAAAAAAAATGAAATTGGTAGAGTTCGAAAAATATGCAGGCGATGAATCCACTATTTCATATGTGGGTATTCGGGGCGATGAAGAACGCGAAGGATACGTCTCCATAAAGCCAAATATCCAGGCTATTTATCCTTTTCGCCGCAATATTTGGAGTCTGGATGTAATTAATAAGGTCTTAGATAATGACAATATTGCCCAACTTGAAGAAATATACAAGTCTGTTTGCCCTCAGAACATATTGGAAAAGGCAATTGATGCAATACAGAAACCTATGACAAATCACTTTTATTACAGTAAAAAGCTTAATACTTTACTTGATATAGATATTAAAATATTCAATCAAGCTGTTTTTAAATACCTTAAAACGACTGAATATCCTGTTGGGAAATTGGATTCTTTTCCATTGATTGATAACGATGAGGTTTTAGGAATAAATGAAATATATAAAATTTTAGAAGAGAGTGGAGTGGGTGTTCCTTCATATTACAAAGAGATTGAATTTGAAGTTGATGGCAAAAAAGGTAAATACAGTCGCAGTCGTTCAGGATGCTATTTCTGTTTTTTTCAACAAAAAATAGAATGGATTTGGCTATACGAACAACACCCAGATTTATTTCATAAATCTATGGAATTTGAAAAAGACGGATATACATGGAATCAGGGCGAAAGTCTGGCAGAATTAATAAAGCCGGAACGTATTCGCCAAATAAAATTAGATGCAATCAAAAGGCAAGAACTCAAAGCTAAAAAAGAATCAAACTCCTTATTAGTAGATATGTTTGCCGATGATAGCAATGCTTTTTGTGCAAATTGTTTTATATAACTATGCTAAAAGAAATATCCTGGCCACCCCATAGGCGATTTAAATCACGTACAGATTGGGAACCTATAGGTTTCTTTTCTGATTGTTTGTGTAACTCTACACAATTTGATTTGATGCTTGGTTTT
>JAQVAJ010000092.1 GCA_028690885.1 Clostridia bacterium | reverse complement strand
TGTGGTTATTGCCTTTCTAAAAACGTCTAGCGTTAGGAGGTAAATACTAATCCACAGCGTCTGTGAAAATTATAGCATTAAGTCCTTGGAGAGGGACTATAAACACTACTACTTAATAATACGAGGAGGTAAAAGGATGAGTGAAAGTATTAAAAGTCTGGGTTTAATGGGAAGCCCATTTCGCGTAATGGCAGGTTTGGATTCTGTATATGGTTACGATTTAGCTGTTAATGAAACTGTAAATGCGATTATGAAGCATTGTAACGCAGAGGACCTAACTTTTTTTTGCGAACCTATGCAGTACCAGGAGATGTCTGTCGAACGCAAATATAAAACATTAAAACGTAAAGATATGACACAAATACATCTACATACCTATTCTGAATATGATATTTTACAAAGACAGGATAAGGTGAGTTTGGATATTCTGCATAATGTGGGGAGTGAGTTCATACCGCTTCTGTATTTCAGGGATCACTTTAGCGAACAAGCATTTCCCATAACATATACAATACATGGCGCAAGTTATCCAAACTATATTGAAAGTTTTTATTTAATGAAATTAATGGTTCCCTTTCGTCCTTATGATTCTTTGATTTGCACTTCGAAATCTGTGAAATATGCTGTTAAGCGGATGCTGGAAAACATTAGCGACACGTTACAGCGGACCCATCATGTACACTTAGAATACCATGGAAGGCTTGATGTTGTTCCTCTAGGGGTAGATACCGAGGTTTTTTGTCCTCGCGATAAACATGAGATGAGAAAAATGTTTGATATCAGGGAAGATGCTTTTGTATTGCTGTGGGTGGGACGATTCTCTGCGTATGACAAAGCTGATTTGTTGCCAATGATCATTATGTTGAAACGCTTATTGGCGAAGAATCCAAAAAAGGATATGCTTTTGGTTCTGGCAGGGCATGACAGAGCATCGAATCAATTTGTACCTGCGATACAGACCTATTTGAGTGAACATGGTGTTGGAGATCATGTTCAGATAATTCTTGACAACAATTTAGAAAATAGGAACCGCTTATTTTCTGCAGCGGATGTATTTATATCTCCAATTGACAATTTGCAAGAAACATTTGGCATTACGCCGATTGAAGCAATGGCATGTGGTGTACCACAGGTAGTGTCAGACTGGGATGGATATAAAGACACTGTTGTGGATCAGGTTACGGGTTATCGCATACCGACCTATTGGGTAAATTGCGATGCTGATATTAAGGATGCAGCATTTGTGCCTGCTGAGACAAGCCATAAGAGTGCATTGCAGCATCTAATGTTAGGGCAATCAGTTGCGGTTGATTTGATTTTATTCGAAAGAGCAATACAAAATTTGTATGACCATCCTGAGGAGCGTCTGAAGCTTTCAGAGCAATCCGTAAGGATAGCACGTGAAAAGTTCAGCTGGCCAGTAATTATTCATCAGTATGAAGACTTATGGCGCGAGCTAAAAGGAATACATGCTTGCTCAAACTGGCAATCCAAGCGCGATCAATATGATTTTTTACGTCCAATTTACTGTGATGCATTCTCTGAATACCCGACTACATTTCTTGATGATACAATTTGTGTGAAAATCACGGTAGAAGGAAAGGATTTGCTTGTTAAAAAAATACCAATGCCTTGGCATTATTCGCTGGAAAAGCACCTGCAGGAGGCAGATTGTGCTTTGATAATTTTACAGGATATTAACAATAGCGGGAACACAGGAATGTCATTGAATGCTTTATACAATAAATATAAAAATATAAATATAAATATATTACGGCGAAGCTTTATGTGGCTTTTAAAGCACGGATTTACTTATTTTACCAAGCGAGGTGCATAATTTAATGAAGAATGCTATTAAAAAATATACATTATTGGATTATATACGAATTCCATTTAAACATGCACCGTTATTATGCTGTGTGTGTTTCATTCAAGTTATTATTACAGCAATAATTCCAACATTACAGATTTTAGTGAACGCAAACTTTATAAATAAAACAATATTATATTTTAACGGCCGAGTAGAGATTTCTGCGGTACGCTTACAGTTTGCTTTTGTTGTTTTATTAATTGCATATCAATGGCTTTCTGGAATATTTATAAGCAAACAATGGCTGCGTATTGAATTAAGGCTTTTACAAACGCTACGCGTGCGATTATTAGAAAAGCAAGCCCGACTAGAGTATAAACATATGGAAAACCCTAAAATCCATGATTTAATTTCAAGGGTGTGCGGTGAACCAGAGAAACGTTTTCTGCAATCTTTACAGCTGTTGATGAATAGCTTTTCCCTGATTATTAGGATCATCGGTGTAATTGCTATCATATTAACGCACGTATGGTGGGCTGCCATTGTAATCCTAGTTTTTTCACTGCCTATGTTTTATATAGCGTTTAAAGGCAGCAAAAATTCATATGAGGTCGGAAAAGAAGTAAGTCAGAATAAAAGACGACATGAATATCTATCGCAGTTACTTACTGGGCGTGATGCAGCTGATGAGCGCAGCTTGTTTAAATACACGGATTTTGTAACTGAAAAATGGGATAAGCATTATGAAACGGCTAGGCAGCTTGAATTTAAAACTAAGAAAAAATGGTTTATTAAGTTGGAATCTAGCAGCGTGGCTACTGCATTTGTTTCTATAGCTATTATAGCAGTTTTGTTAAATCCTGTCATTGTAGGTGAAATTTCATTCGGTATATTTGCGTCTTTGATCCAAGCTTGTTTCAGCATTGTTCAAATTATGTCTTGGGATATGAATGGCTATGTGGATGGATTGGTTATTGCAAATGAATATATAAAAGAATATACAAAGTTTATGCAGTTAAGTGAGGAAAATGATGTATTAACAGTACCATCATCGCCATTTGATTTTAAATTGTTGGAGTTGGACAATGTCAGTTTTAAGTATCCAGGTACGGATACATATATACTTAAAAATTTATCACTAAAGATTGAAAATGGAAAACAATATGCATTTGTAGGGAAAAACGGCGCTGGTAAAACGACAGTAGTTAAATTGATAACTGGGTTATATAGCTCCTATGAAGGCTCCATTCGAATTAATGGAAAGGACATTCGTGACTTCAGCCATAAAGAGTTGAAGTCCATGTATTCTGCAATTTTTCAGGATTATGCACGATATGGAATTACAATGCGGGAAAACATTCGAATCGGAAATATTAATTATGAAGATGATCAGTTACATATTAATGAGCGATTAGAACTCCTTGGCTTAGATGATCTGGCAGAGAAGTTGCCGGGAGGACTGGACTGCGTCTTGGGGCGGATGACAGAAGAAGGGCAGGATATTTCGGGCGGTCAATGGCAGCGAATTGCAATTGCGCGTTCTATGGTAAGCGTGTCACCCGTAAAAATTCTGGACGAGCCAACTGCTGCTCTGGATCCGGTTGCAGAAAGCGATATATATCAAAAATTTAGCCATATCATGTCCAATCAAACCACGATTTTTATCAGCCATCGATTGGGCTCTACAAAACTGGCAGATATTATATATGTTTTTGATGATGGAAAAGTCATTGAACAGGGTACACATCAATATCTGATGGACCAAAAAGCAACTTATTATGAAATGTATGAAAACCAGGTGGGGTGGTACAGATGAAAAGAAAATCGTTTATTTATATAGCGCTTAAGCTTTTTAAAATATCTTTTTCGGCAGCGCCAATCCATTATAGCATATACATTATCTTTGTTATACTGAATGGATTATCAAGCGCTTTTTTAACCCTTGCATTACAAATGTTTTTTGATGAAATTGAATTGGGGATTAAAGGAAAAAGCATAACCGCAGATATCATTACTATGCTTATTTTAGTGGGTATGGTTATTGTTGGTAGCCATATTATAAACGGGATAGATAATTTTTTAAGTGAAGCATTGGGTGAAAAAGTCAAACGGAAATATACTGAAAAAATTATTGAAAAATCAGCGCAGCTTGATCCTATCCTGTTTGAATCTCATGAATTTCTCGACACAATGAATAAAGCGCATAGCGGCATGCTTAACGCCTATTACTTCCTTGGTGTTTCCATGGTAATTTTTATTTATTATTTGCCTTATATTATCTTTATGAGTATCTACTTGTTTAATCTAAATCCGATGTTGGCATTGATACTTTTATTGGCTTTTATTCCAACCATGCTTTCTCAGATTATCCGTACAGGGATTTTTTCTAAAATGGAAGATAAAGTTGCTCCGATAAGAAGAACTTACTGGCACTATACTGATGCGATTTGTGGTATTTCCTACTTTAAAGAGACAAGGTTATTGGGGATTTACGGGTTTTTAAAAGGGAAATTGGTGGGCACTATACTTCGTCTCCAGGACGCAACCTGGGATACGCAAAAAAAGTCAAGGCAGTTAGAAGCTATAACCAAAACATTAACTCTCCTTGGATATGGAGGTGTATTAATTTTACTGGTTTACGCAGTTCTTAAGCAAGATATAAGTATTGGTGCGTTTGCTGCAGTGTTTGCATCCATTGGGACTATGTTTGACACAATGAATGAAGCAATATGTATTCATATTAATAATGCGTCCCATAGCCTTGGGTCTGTACGTAATTTCGTAGATTTTATTGAGTATCCAGTTATTGAACGACCGGAATACCAAATTTCACGAAATGCAGGGATTGTCGTAGAAAATATTACTTTTCAATATCCAGGGTCCAGTTATAAGGCTTTGGATTCTGTGAATTTCAAGATATCTCCTGGAGAAACGATTGCGATTGTTGGTGAAAATGGGTCAGGGAAAACTACGCTGGGGCGGATCTTGGTGGGCTTATTTGATCCTACAGAAGGGCAAGTGTTGTTAGGGGGTAAAAATATAGCGGATGTAAACCGTGACGCAGCGTTTGAAGGGGTTTCGGCTGTATTTCAGAAATATCAAAAGTATCAGATGACTCTGCGAGATAATGTACATATCAGTAACACAACGTTTGATACAGACGAAAACAACATTAAAGACGCACTTAGTAAATCTGGCCTTAATATAACAGATCAAAGTTTTACTGACGGTTTGCATACTATGCTTTCAAGAGAGTTTGATGGTGTTGAGCTATCAGGCGGACAATGGCAGCGGGTTGCAATTGCACGGGGATATTACCGAAGTCATGAAATTATTCTTCTTGATGAACCAACTGCGGCTGTAGATCCAATAGAAGAGTCAAATATATACAGACAGTTTGCGGAGTTATCTAAGAATAAAACCGCGATACTTATTACACATCGTTTGGGTTCAACTAAACTGGCAGACAGAATCTTAGTTTTATCACAAGGGAAATTAGTTGAATCAGGCACCCATGAGGAACTAATGAATCAAAATAAGGTGTATGCACAAATGTATATTGCACAGAGTCAATGGTATGAATAGATAAAATAGAATGTGACTATGAAATGCTTTCACAATTAGAGATATAAATATAAATGATTTTTATGAATATCAATGAAAGGGAAAATATAACAATGAACAATTTTAAATTGCATAATGAAGCAAAAATTATATTTAATAATAAGATTTATTTATATAAAGAAATTCGCAGGCAGATGGATATTTATCAATCTGCATTGTCTGGAATTGGGTCCGCTGCTGTGATGGTTGATCGTTCAGTTGAATTATTAATTTTGCTTATGGCAATGTTAGAATCAGGTATTACATTTTTACCGATAGACCATAGTAATGCTGTAAACAGAACAAATTATATGCTGCAAGACAGCCAGATGGAAGTAGTAATTACAAATGAAAAATACTATGATACATTAGAATATCCCAATAAGATCATATTTGAGCACTTAAAAGAAGGCAAACTGCCTGAACCTTCTGGTGGTAGCGATAGTATTGCCTATATTCTTTATACCTCAGGATCAACGGGAATTCCCAAAGGTATTATGGTATCATGGAGTGCTTTGGAAAACTTCATGGAAGGTGTTTCAGAAGTGGTTCCTCTTTCACCGGGAAAAAAGATTGCATGCTTAACAACAGTTTCTTTTGATATTTTCCTGCTTGAAAGTGTTGTTGCACTTTGCAAGGGTCTTACTGTAATTTTGGCGAATGAAGAAGAGCAAAAAAGCCCTAGACATATGGTACGGCTGATTAAAAGAGAAAAAGCAGAGATTCTTCAAATGACGCCGTCCAGACTGCAGTTGCTTTTCCATGCTGATGATACCTTGGATTTCTTGAAAAATATTCAGATCATCATGCTGGGCGGTGAGCAACTCCCCTTAGAGATGCTCCAACGGCTTCAGCGCAATTCAAAAGTAGAGATATATAATATGTATGGTCCAACTGAAACAACAATATGGTCAAGTATCGCGTATCTCACAAAAAGCAAATCTGTTCATATTGGACTTCCGATCAAGAATACGGATATTTATATACTTGATGAAAACCATCATATTGTTTTGGATGGCACTGTTGGGGAAATTGCAATTTCAGGTCAAGGATTGTCACTGGGCTATGTGAACCTTGAAACAGAGACAAAAGAAAAGTTAATTTTTCTGCCAGAGGCTAATAAGAAAGTTTATCTTACAGGTGATCTTGGTAGTATTTCCAAGGACCATTTTCTACACTATGTAGG
>JAQVAJ010000091.1 GCA_028690885.1 Clostridia bacterium | reverse complement strand
CCGATAACAACAGCGCTTCCTGTTCTCAATATTAATTCAGAAGTACCCAGTGCATAAATGATGTCTCCGTTATATACATGAAGCACCTGTATTCCGTAATTATCTGATATATCCCTGACTGTTATATCAAGAAAATCCATTCGGGCTCTTAAGGCATCTATTTCTTTTAGTGCATTTCCTAATGCGGTTTCCAGTTCAGTTATTTTAGCGTTATCAACGGGATTTGCAGTAGTTCCTCCTGTTGAACCGGATGTCTGTATTAGGGCTTTGACTTCCGCTATTTTAGCATCGACATATTCCACGCTTGCTATTACCAAATCTGCAGTCTGTGCTGTAGTACAGAACATCAAACTCATTATCATTACCACTGCCAGTACCGCTATAGTCGTTTTCTTATGTTGTCTCATCTTTTGTTCTCCTTGCCTTCTATAGGATTTATCTTATTAATACATTATACATAACATACTGATTCATGGTCAATTATCATTCATATCAATCCATTGCTTATCTTTAATATTTTACCCTCTTTTATGTATACTCTTGGTACTCTGATACCTATTTTACAAATATACTCATAATTTATTGTAGAACATATGTCAGCCAGATCTTCAACAGCAATATTAGGTCCGAAAAGTTCCACTTCGTCATTTTCTGAAACACCTTTTAAATCAGTTATATCCGCCATACACATATCCATACATATATTTCCGACAACAGGCGCTGTCTGCTTGTTTATGTATACATTAGCTTTTTGTGATAATACTCTTGAATACCCATCAGCATAACCGCAGGCTATTGTTGCTATAACGCTATCTTTGTCAGTAACAAATTTATTCCCATAACTAATAGGCTGACCTTTTCTCACTGTCTTTATCTGTATTATCCTTGATTTAAATGTCATTGCGCATTTAAGTTTAAGACCATCATGTTCTTTACAGTATTGTGAAGGATAAAGACCGTAGATTATTATTCCAGGTCTTATCATGTCAAGATACTTGTCAGGATGTAATATAACCGCTCCACTATTACAAATATGTCTTAATGCTATATCAAAACCTTCTTCCTTTATGCTTTCCAGCATCTCTAAAAATCTTTTGTATTGAAGGTCAGTATATGACAAATCTTCTTCATCCGCTGTAGAAAAATGCGAGAATATCCCACTGTAATGAATATTTTTCAGACCTAGTGCAGTCGTCAAAGACTCTTTGTCATCATAGGAAAATCCTACCCTGTGCATCCCAGTATCTACCTTTATGTGTGCATAAAGAGTTTTTTCTAATTTTTCCGCTGTATTCGAAAAGTTTTTTGCCATATCAAGATTGGTTATTGTAGCTGCCAGATTGTTTTCTATAACTTGTTCAAGCCTGTCTGGACGTATATATCCTAAAACAAGAATAGGAGCTGTTATGCCATTAATTCTTAAGTTAATTCCTTCATCAAGCGTAGCAACAACCAGCATATACACGCCATTTTCACATAGCGTCTGTGCAATCTCTATTGCGCCATGGCCATATCCATCGGCTTTTATAACAGCAGCTATCTTAACATCACCAGCTTTTTCTTTAATAGAAGAAATATTATGTGCAATATGGTCCAGATTGATTTCTGCCCATACTCTGTCAGGCTTTTTCACCAGCCACCTCCTTATGTGCGTTTGGTATATACCTAATTATATCTGATGCTGTCATACTTATCATACCTAAATCCTTTGCTGCTAAATCTCCAGCTAAACCATGGACATAAACAGCCATACAGGTATTTCTAAACATATCATCTGTCATTACAGAATATGCTGTGGTCATCCCTGCAAGCACATCACCTGAGCCAGCGGTAGCCATACCAGCATTACCTGTCTTATTTATGTATACCATATCATTTCCTGCAACTACAGTTTCATGACCTTTTAAAACTGTTATACAGCCATATTCCTGATAAAAAGAATATGCAGTTTTAACTCTGTCTTTTTGAATTTCATCTATGCTCATACCCATAAGAACAGACATCTCCCCAGGATGAGGAAGAATGGTCATTCTGCCTTTGTATCTTTTCAAAAGGTCCTTTTCTAAAGCAATCATTTTTAAAGCTGTCGCATCAACAATAACATGACATTTGGATAATTCAAGAACTCTTTTTAAAAGAAGTTGGTTTTGTTCATTTAACGAAAGGCCGCAGCCTATGCAAATGCAGTCTTTATTCTGAATATGTTCTTTAATATCCTCTAAAGGCACTGTTATTCCTTCAACAGTAAGGGCGTCGTATTCCATCATATGCTTTTTAGCAGCTGTGTAATACACTAATCCTGCTCCTGAGCGGTAGCAGGAATCCACGCACAGTCTCAAAGCTCCTGTCATACCGATGGAACCTGCGATTACTAAAAATTTTCCGTAATCTGATTTGTTGCTTTGAGCTTTCCTTAATTGGAAAAAAGCCGATATGTCCTGTTTGGAATATTCAACAATCTTCATGAAGGTCATTATATCATCACAAAAGAATTAATGAAATAGAATACTAGAATCCCTGTGTTTACTTGTTAATTTAACTTTAATATCCTAAAAGTTTTGGAGCGACATAACATATAATGGCTATAACCACTGCAGAGATTGCTGCTCCTACGCTTACGCTTATAAGGGCTTTCTTTTTGTTCATCTGCATAAATGCTGCAACTGCGCTTCCTGTCCATACTCCGGTAACAGGCAATGGTATAGCAACAAATAGAGAAAGGCCTATAGTTTCGTATTTTTCAACTTTCTTCTGACCTTTAGTAACTTTTTTATCTACAAAATCATAAAACCATTTAAGAATTTTTTTTGTTCCAAGCCATTTAAAAATAGGGCTGAAGCAGAATATTACAAAGAACATAGGGATCAAAGAACCTACATACGACACAAGTGTTACTAAAACGGGATCAAGATTGTAAACAAGTATTCCAATTGGAATAGCTCCTCTTTGTTCAATTATAGGTATAGCTGATATTCCTAAAATATATAAATACTGCTGTAACATTTCTACCACCCTTTTTCAGACTAGACTATATATTACTATAGTTCCACCATTTTGGGAATAGTGATTTATACTTGGATGTTCCAAAACGTGAATCTATAAGTATTACAAAACCTGTATCGGTTTCGCTCCTTATAACCCTGCCTGCCGCCTGTAAAACCCTGTTCATACCAGGATATGTGTATGAATAGTCAAATCCGTTCATGTCTGACTCATCAAAATACTTCTTTATAAGTTCTCTTTCTGGACATACCATTGGCAAAGCAGGCCCTATAATCGCAGCACCTGAAAGCATCTCACCTTCAAGGTCTATTCCTTCACCGAACAATCCTCCCATTACAGCAAAAGCAACTAATGTATTATCACCAAACTGCTCGAACCTGTTTAGAAATATTGCTCTGTCTATATCATCCATATATGGCTTTTGTTCCATTACTACAGCATCGGGATATATTACAGTAAAAATATCCATTACCCTTTTCATATATGCATAAGAAGGAAAAAAGGCCATATAATTTCCTGTTTTCCTGGAAAATTCCTTTTTTAAGATTTCCGCTATCTTTTCATATGAATATTCCCTGTCTTTGTATTTAGTGGAAATGTCTGTGACCAGCTTTATTCTCAGGTTTTCTTTTGGAAAAGGAGAATCCAGTGAAATATAGCTGTCAACATCAGCATCTCCGCCTATAAGATCCATATAGTATCTACGAGGCTCCAGCGTTGCACTGAACAGAATTGATGAACGGCCCATGTCCATTCCTTCTTTTAATAAATATGAAGGATCAAGGCACATAAGCTTTATATCAAGTCCTTTGGTGCTATCTGAATACAAGGTTACGAATCTCTTATCATAGAAATCTGCAACTCTGGCAAAATACAGAAGATTGAACAGTCCATCTAAAAAATCTTCTCTTTTATCTTCGGGAATCTTTTTGAAATCATACATCATAATGCTGTTTAGGCATTTGTTTACTTCTTCTACAAGATTATCAGGATACTGCTCTTG
This sequence comes from Clostridia bacterium, assembly GCA_028690885.1. Classification (GTDB taxonomy): domain Bacteria; phylum Bacillota; class Clostridia; order DUPQ01; family DUPQ01; genus DUPQ01. The sequence goes on along the minus strand of JAQVAJ010000091.1, from coordinate 2,596 downwards.
ATATATGAAGCCTTCATTCATGTTTTCAAAATGCTCTTTTTTTAAAGAATTCATCACTGCTATAACAGCGTTCACATTTTTTCTAAGAACTTTCCATTCTTTCTTGACGCTGTCTTTGAAAAGTTTCATCTGTTTTAAGTTAAGAGTACAGGAAAACATTTCCCTTCCTCTTTCCACAAGATTATGAGCTTCATCAACCATAAAGCAGAATGCCTGTTCATTCTGGTAATCAAAATACCGCTGAAGCCTGATCCTCGGATCAAATAGATAATTATAGTCACAGATTATGAGGTCGCAGTAATTTGAAAGATCAAGGCTCAGCTCGAAAGGACAGATGTTATAACTGTCAGCATACCGAGCTATTATATCTTTGTCAAAAAACTGCTCATGAAGCATATCGTTCAAACACTGCCTTGCTCGTAGATAATACTGATTTGCTCTTGGACATTTTTCAGGGTCACAGTCTCTTTTCTCCAAAGGACAGACTTTGTCTTTTGCGCTTATACATACTGTTCTTAAGTTCAGACCGTTTTTCTCAAGCCTCTTGTAAGCATCAACAGCAACCTTTGCTGTTACAGTTTTAGCAGTTAGATACATAAGCTTATCTACAAGACCAGCTCCTAAAGCCTTTATAGCTGGAAACATTACACCCATTGTCTTTCCTATACCTGTAGGCGCAGTTATAAAAAGCTTTATACTGTCATTTATGCAGTTATATACTTCCCCCATCAGTCTTTTCTGTCCATTACGATATGAACTGAAAGGAAATTCCAGCCTTTCAATACTTTGATCTCTAATAATCTGCCATTTTCTGATTCCTGTTATCCAGTTTAAATATCTGAGTACTAAATCGGAATATATAGCTTGAATTTCGTCATATGTATATGAATATTCAAATGTAATGCTGTCCTGATTCTCCCTGTTAATGTATACAAGTCTGACTCCTATGGATTCCAAGCCATGTTTTTTCATATACATGCATGCATAACACTGAGCCTGTCCAAGATGCTCCGGTTTATCAGAAGGTTTTACTTCGCTTATATCCCTGTTTGTAGTCTTTATCTCGTATATATATGTATTTATGCCATCTTGTGTATCAGTTTTTAACAGTCCGTCAATCCTGCCGGTAATATTCATTGAGATTTCTTCATTCTCTGCCAAATCATCAATATACACTTCTTTTGCAAAGGATTCTTTGCCATGCTCCTTTATCATTTCTTTTTGAAAACGTATATGATTTTGAGTTCCTTCAAAAGCGGCCTCTTTGTAACTAAAGCCTGCATGTGTCTCAATATCCCCTTTATTGAGGGAATAATCGGCGATATCCCTAACTGATACATTAATCTTTTTTTGCATAAAAAACAAACACCTGTTTCTTAATTATACACTAGTAAGCAGGTGTTGTATATCAAATATACCTATATATTATCTACTCTTGTTCCCAGTTATGATATATGTTCTGGACATCATCAAGATCATCTAGGTTATCGATAAGTTTTTCCATGCTGGCAACTTTATCTTCATCAATCTTCACATATGTCTGCGGAATCATCTGCAAATCAGCCTGTAAAAAATTGTATCCTTTTGTCTCAAGAGCTTCTCTTAAAGCAGAAAACTCTGCAGGGTCACAGGTTATTTCAAACATCTCGTCCTCGTTCTCAAAATCTTCTGCTCCTGCTTCGAGCGCTTCCATCATAAGCTGGTCTGCGTCTATGGTTCCATCATCTTCTATTACAATTACGCCTTTTTTATCAAACAGATAAGAAACACACCCATTAGTTCCTAGATTTCCACCAAACTTATCAAAGTAGTGACGCACATCAGATGCTGTCCTGTTTCTGTTATCAGTCATAGTTTCCACTATTACTGCTACCCCGTTAGGGCCATAACCTTCATATGTTATCTGATCATAATTCTCAGCGTTTCCTTCTCCGGAAGCTTTTTTAATGCTTTTTGCAATAGTGTCATTTGGAACATTATTAGATTTTGCTTTTGCAATAACATCCCTAAGACGTGAATTAGCATTAGGATCAGGCCCTCCTGATTTAACCGCAACCATTATTTCGCGGCCTATCTTTGTAAAGAGTTTTCCTCTTGATGAATCGCTTCTTTCTTTCTTGTGTTTAATGTTCGCCCATTTTGAATGTCCTGACATATCAAATCTCCAAATATATATTTTTTTCTTTTTCTATTTCACATCTGCTGTTAATCAACTCGTTTATTTTACCAATTTCTTCCTCTGCTTTCAAGTCCTCCACAGCAAACCTCACCTGAACCTGATCTTCATACAAGATTTCAAGTATTACATTTTCATTAAGCAGCCTCTTAATCTTCTCATATGAAGAGTATTCTGTTTTAATAGAATATATAGTACAGCTAACTCTTCTTGCAAGACTAGCTTTATCAACAGCATCCTTTGCGCTCTGGCTGTAAGCCCTTACAAGCCCGCCTGTTCCAAGCAAAGTCCCACCGAAATATCTTACTACTACTATTATCACATTTTCAATATTATTTTTTCTCAATACATCAAGAATCGGTAATCCTGCAGTTCCTGAAGGCTCTTTATCATCAGAATATCTTTGATATGTTACTCCGT
>JAQVAJ010000090.1 GCA_028690885.1 Clostridia bacterium | reverse complement strand
TAGAAAAACCGTAGAAATCGCTAAAACACTAAATTTTCAAAATCCCGCAAACCCACGGAAACTCAAGGGTTTCCGGCATTATCAAGGCAACTGACCGAGTGGATTTCGAGTCAGCCCCGTTATGACCACTTCGATACCTCTCCATGCTCATATATATTACTTAAATTAATCATTTAAATCAATAGTCAATAAAAATAGTCATTCGGTGATTCTGTAATTTTTTACAAAAAAAACAAAAATAGTCACTATAAGTTTTGACATTGGTATATAAACTATGTACAATATATTTTACGGGCACTCATAGCTCAGCAGGATAGAGCGTCGGTTTCCTAAACCGCAGGCCGGAGGTTCGAGTCCTCTTGAGTGCACCAGTTTTAATGGAGGATACATCAATGGTGAAAAAAACTATATATACTACTGTTGTAAGACGTCTAGACCCACTAGGAAGAATAGTCTTACCTAAAAAGTACAGAAAGAATTGCGATATGAATATCAAGGATGATGTTGAAATGTATCTTGAAGGTTCCGCTATATGTGTAAAGAAGTATAATACCCGCTGCAAACTATGCGGAGAGACTGACAACCTTATAGTCTTCAAAGGCACAAATCTTTGCCCTGCATGTGTTGCAGGCATTAAGAGATTAAAATACTGATGTTTGAAGAAATGATGACTAAGGCTTTAGAACAGGCAGTTAAAGCTTTAGTTCATGATGATGTTCCAGTTGGCGCAGTCATCGTAAAAGATGAAAAAGTAATCGCTAAAGCCCATAATAGAAGGTTTTGTGATAAAGACTCAACCTCGCATGCAGAAATCTTAGCAATAAGAAAAGCATGCTCTTTTTTTAATGAACAGTTTCTGGACGGATGTGACATATATGTTACTTGTGAACCTTGTATAATGTGTGCAGGAGCAATTATACAGGCAAGAATTAAAAATTTGTATTTCGGAGCATATGACAAAAAGGCTGGATGTGCAGGATCTGTGCTTAACGTTTTTGATACGCCTTTTAATCACAAGGTCAGTGTAAAAGGTGGTATTATGGAAAAAGAGTGTTCGAAAATGCTAAGTGATTTTTTTAAGAAGAAAAGAAAATTGGATAGTGAAGAAGCTTGACAGAAACTTTTATCTAAGACCAACATTGGAAGTTGCAAAAGACCTTTTAGGTAAGGTTTTTGTTATTAACGGTAAAAGAGCGATTATTACGGAAACTGAAGCGTATATTGGTCCGATTGATAAGGCATGTCATGCTTATGGGTATAAAAGGACTAAAAGAACTGAAACCATGTTTCTTCCAGGTGGTCATTTGTATGTATACATGATATATGGGATGCATTACTGCATGAATATAGTTACAGAAAGAGAAGGAGAACCTTGTGCCGTGCTGATACGCGGTATAGAAGGAGTATCCGGACCTGGAAGGGTGTGTAAAGCATTAGGAGTAACTAAAGAACATGACAGAACTGACCTTATTTCAGATGAAATATATGTAGAAGAAGGTATTCCGGTCAAAGAAGAAGATATATCAATAGGGAAAAGAATAAATATTGACTATGCCAAAGAGGCTAAAGACTTTCTATGGAGATTCAGTATTGAATAAAATTGCTGTCTTGACTGATAAGTCATAAGTGGTAATATATACTTGCAGGTTTATTTGGAGGCATAGCTCAGCTGGTTAGAGTGCGCGCTTCACATGCGCGAGGTCATGGGTTCGAGCCCCCTTGCCTCTACCACGTAAGCACTGTTATTTTGATACAAAGTAGCGGTGCTTGTTTTTTCTAATGAATTATGACAGCTCAGTCTTATGATATAATCGTATTACATAATTTCCCGGAGGTTCAACATGATTATTGAATCCATCATTAAAAATAACATCACATATAATAAGAACGGTAACACATATAGCTTTATACAAAATGAAGAAGAACGTCCATTATGGTCACAAAAATTAAACAACTACTTGATTAGTAGCAATACTGATTTAAAAATGACTGAGAAATATAAGCAGAACAAGCTGAAAATCAATGAAATCACATATAAACGATTTTTTGACTTTATTACGGAAAACAAAGGAATCGGAGTTGACCTTGCAAGCGGGCCATCAGGTTATTTTAGTCCCGTGCTTGATAGGCTATCTGCAAATTATTTTTTTATTGCCACAGATGCTTGTCCTGCTGTTATTAATGCTCATTCATCTGCCTGTAATAATTCGAATTTTTATGTGTTCGATATGGATTTAGATAAACAACTTCCATTCAAGGATGAAAGTGTAGTTGCGTTTAGCGGAAATCTTTTAAACAATGTTGATCACTATGCTGACTTAATAAATGAAGTATATCGGTGCTTAAAATTTAATGGAAGGTTTGCCGTCATAGAGATGTTTTTTGAACACGGATGTAAAACATATGAATACATAAATAAACAGGGAGCGGTTTGGGCATCATTTGAAACATTTGTTGGATACTGTAAGAATGTCGGCTTTACTTATTTAAATTCAGAAATTATTAATTCACGCAAAGGGAAAATAAGCGACGGAGATCTATTCCCGCTTGATGATAATGATTGTTCAACTGAGAGAATGATTTATTTTGAAAAATGATTTTATGTATTTTAATAGGGTTTATAAATACTATATTATTTCAAGATGTTTTTTTCAGTTATACAATTTGAACCCCTATTAAAGTAATGGGTATATTTCATATTGTAGCTAATGGTTTAATGTAATCTGTATTGATCTATTTTGCTTATTTTAAATATTCAAACAGATTGATTTATAATCAATTTTTAATTAGTAGGTCAAATTCACTGATATATGGTATAAAATATTTAGCAGGTTTACAGAGGTTGATAATATGGCAATGTGGGAACCGTGGCGAGGATGTAGAAAATGCAGTGAAGGATGTTTGCATTGTTATATTCATAAGGGTGATGCAAAACGAAATATTGATACAAATATGATTGTGCAAACAAATCATTTTTTTAAGCCAGTTGAGAAAATGAAAAATGGTAACTATAAAATGAAATCATGTCTTGTTTATCTTGGATTCTCTACAGATTTTCTAATTGAGGAAGCAGATGAATGGAGACAGATTTGCTGGGAGATGATAAAGGAAAGATCAGATTGTACATTTCTTTTTCTTACAAAGAGAATTGATAGATTTTTAAAATGTATTCCAGATGACTGGAATGATGGATATGATAATGTAGTTGTATGCTGTACTGTTGAAGACCAGAAGAATGTGGATTACAAGTTATCCATCTTTTCAAAACTTCCTATCAAGCACAAAATCATTACAGCGCAACCCTTACTTGAGAGAGTAGATATGGAGAAATATCTTGACGGTATTGAAACTGTAGTTGTAGGTGGAGAATCAGACAAATTTGCCAGACCGCTTGATTACGAGTGGGTATTAGATATTAGAAATCAGTGTATAAGGAAAAATGTTTCATTTGAATTTAGACAATGTGGAACCCACTTTGTTAAGGATAATAAAAAATATACCATTCAGACTAAGGATTTGTGCAGGCAGGCTAGGCTTGCAAATATTGACTATAAACGGTGCTGATATACTAAATCAGTTATATAATATTCAGAGAATATTAAGAAATAATTAGGTACAAAAGTTATTTTTTACGGAGGGTAGAGAAAATGATTGAAAAAATCTATGAAACAACAAATGGAAATATCCATTACTGGATTAATGAACCTTATAATCAAGATTTTACTTTGGTTTTTTTACCTGGCCTGACTGCGGATCGCAGATTATTTGACAAGCAAATCGAATATTTCGAAGATAAGTATAATGTGTTCGTGTGGGATGCTCCAGGGCATGGTGTATCATGGCCGTTTAAATTGGATTTTACTCTTATGGATAAAGCCAAATGGCTTGATGAGATTTTTATCAAAGAAAATATTGTAAACCCAGTTATTATAGGCCAATCAATGGGAGGATATGTAGGACAGGCATATATTGAACAGTTTCCAGGAAAGTTAAAAGGTTTTATATCTATTGATTCTGCACCTCTTCAAAGACAATATGTTACTGGTTTTGAAATTTGGCTGCTTAAAAAAATGGAGCCGGTATATCGTTACTATCCTTGGAAATCACTCTTGAAAACTGGAACCAATGGCTGTGCTACCTCTGAATATGGTAGAAAACTAATGTATGATATTATGATGGTGTATGATAATGATAAATCACGTTATGCAAAGCTTTCAGGTCATGGATTTAAGATGCTTGCTGAAGCTATGGAAGCAGATCTTCCATATAAGATCGAATGTCCTGCATTATTGATTTGTGGAGAAAAGGATCAGGCAGGCTCAGCTAGAAGATATAACAAGATGTGGAGTGAGAATACAAAGATTAAAATTGAATGGATAAAAGATGCTGGGCACAACTCTAATACAGATAAACCAGAAATAGTTAATTCTTTAATAGAAGGATTTTTAAAAGAAAAAGTTATTAACTGAGTGTATAATGAAAGCAGGTATTAACATATGAACAATAAGAGTAACTTTCTTTTTAATACGATAGCTCCAATATATGGTTTGTTTTACGAAAAGCAAAAGAAGCGCTTTATCAAAGTCATAGAAGAAGTCTCCAATGATTTAGATATAACAGTATACAACACTGTTATTGATATTGGATGCGGAACAGGAGCTCTTTGTTCTGTACTTTATGAAAAAGGACTGAAAGTTACAGGAATTGACCCTGCAGATAAAATGTTAAGAATAGCTAAAAGACAAAATGAGAACATAAATATTACATTTCAAAATGCAAATGTACTTGATAAATTACCATTTGAAGATAAATCTTATGATATTTCTTTTGCTTCGTATGTAGCTCATGGATTGCAAAAACATGAAAGAAAACTAATGTATGCTGAAATGAGCCGCATTACAAAAAGCAAAGTCATTATACATGACTATAATCAGAAAAGAACTTTGATGACCTCATTTATTGAATGGCTGGAACATGGAGACTATTTTGATTTTATTAAACATGCAAAAGATGAAATGGAAAATTGTGTTTCTGAAATGAATGAGTGCTTTTCTGAAGTGAAAGCAATTGATGTTGATGCAAAAGCTTCTTGGTATATATGCACACCAAAAAAATAGAAAAATTTTTACAATACACAAGTTAGGATTAGTACTTATCTGCATAAATCGATATATTTTGCTTTTTGTAGTAAGTAGAATATAATGAAGATATGAAAAAGAATAGTACAAGACGGTTTTCAATTAAAGAGATATACTGGATAACTGTAAAAGCATTTTGCAGTACAAAATATTTAGTTATGAACAGAAAGAATAATTACATAAATCATCAATTTGTTGAAAGGATAATGCTTGCGGTTACGCAGGTTAATGAATGTGAAGCCTGTTCATTTGCACATGCGAAAATGGCTATAGATGCTGGATTATCAAAAAGTGAAATAAATAATCTTTTATCAGGCATGAATGATGATGTGCCACAAGAACAACTTAAGGCTGTGCTCTTTGCCCAGCATTATGCATAAAATGTGGGTAAAGCAAGTATGCAGACATGGCAGAAAATTGTGACTGAATATGGCAATAATGCTGCTTTATCAATATTAGCAAGTATTAGAATGATTATGATGGGGAATGCGTACGGAATCCCATTCAGTCTTTTAATAAATAGATTTAAAAAAGACAGAAATAAGGATGAAAGAAGCAATTTGTTTTATGAGATTTCAACAATTCTGATATCAATATTGATAATTCCAGTATCTGCGATTCATGCGTTTATAAACTGTCTATCTGGCTACAAGTATGTAGATTTTAAGTAGGCTATCATTAGTTAAAATTAAATTCTGAACCTGTCATTTAATGTGAAATACTGCAGATTCAGTATTAAGTATCTAAAATATCAACTATATCCTTGAATAATCAGATGGTTTTCTGTATACTTTCAAAGAATAAAATTTTCCGGAGGTTATAGTGTGAGAAAAGTATTAAGTTTAATAGTATTACTGTTATTGGTAATAGGTATTTCAGGATGTTCTACTGAGGAACTGTCAAAAAATAGTGAAACTCCAACCCAAAGTATACAAATAGAAAACCAAGACAATAACGAAGATAGTCTGGACATATATAGCATGGATGATGTGTATTTATTTTTGCATTCTGTTTATCCTGAGTATTCTAAGGATAACTTCGAAAAATGGAATGTGTCATATCTTGATGTTACAGAAGATGGGTTTGACGAAGTTATATTTACCTCTACATACGGTGACGGTGAACTTGAAAGTGCAATTATAATTACTGCTGAAAAAGATGGTTTTAGAGAAATTTCCAGATACATTCCTCTTTCAAAATATGCAAATAATATGGAAATGAAAGATGGTCTGTTAATTAATAATACAAAAACAGGTGGCTCTGGTTCATTTTCGGAATATATGGATATTTATAGTTATGATGGTCAATATATAAATGTTTCCAGGCAGAATATCTTAGTTAAAGAGACAGTAGAAAATCCAAGTGCCAATTATGAAATATCAAGCACCATTGAGGGTAATTTAGAAGATTTTATAATAACATACACAAAAAAGAATTTTGATGATAGCCAGTGTTATGTAATTGCTAAAGACAGATATG
>JAQVAJ010000089.1 GCA_028690885.1 Clostridia bacterium | reverse complement strand
TGAATCATCAATTCTGTTAAAGGCAGCTCTCACTGTCTATTTTCGCATGCATTATTTTCAAGGTTCATTTTTTTATATCTAATAGTAAATATTTCTATTCTCCGCTTGACTTCATATAGTTAGTCTCTCACATGGATTGATTGAAACACTCGGGTTCATCTTCAGCTGGTACACGCTCCGGTTCCGGTGCTTTATATAAATCCAAGAGATTGTTAAGTGTTGTCCCATCGTTCAAGCAATATAATTCACATCCCGTTTGACGAAGGCTTCTGCAAAAATTCAACACATCGTTTATATTTTGCCCAAGCCGGCTGACAGATGTGCAAAGCAGAATGTCAAATTCTTTGTTTTCTGCTTTTTGTGATATTTGCTTCAGAAACGGAGGAAGATTTGAACCGCTTGCGAAGACCTTATAAATGTTCGTGATTTTAAAACCATATTCTTTGCAGTAAGTTTTGAGCTTTTCCTCCTGTGATAATAGAGTAAGACCGCTCTGATCCATTGAGGCAACCCTCATATATAAGCACGCTCTCTTTTTATCCATTCTGCAACCCCTCCAAATACTTGATCCCGAAGCTGACCACGATAGCTCGGTCGATTTTCAGGAGCATTTCTTCATCGAATTTTCCGAGATAATCTGTAAGTCTTATTTTATCAATAGTCCGAATTTGTTCAAAATGTGAATGTTCACATTTGGAACATAATGTTAAGTCGCGGTTAATGTTAAATTTCAAAATAAATCGCCTTTCTTTTTGATTAAATAAATTTTCAGCTTTACATTATATTTTTTTGTTTTGCGGGCATAATAGAATCAGATTAGCGCGGGGGTGCCTATGTCTGATTCTAATAATGTTACTCTTGATTGTGCAGTTGAGAAATTGAAATCATATATTTCAGCTAACTATAGTAAAAAATCCCGGACGGACTATTTTCGTATTCTGGATGGCTTAGAGCAATATGCAATAGGCGATGATCGCACCACGGAAGAGATAATATCAGCATATTATCAAGAGATTACGGAAACAGTCCCCTTTCAGCGCGCCACAAGCTTGTGGAAGAGGGTAAAAGGCAGAACCATTTTCATGCTGCTTGATATACTCAGCGGGAACAAACCAAAACGCGAATATGTTTACAACAAGCATATTTATTCGGGAGCATTTGTCTTGCAGTTGGCTTCATTCGAGGAATGGCAGCAAGAAATCGGAAACCGCGAATCCACTATAAAATCTAAATCTGGTTGCATTCGCGATTTTCTAAGTTTTTTAGATAAAAAAGAGGTTGCCTATATTGAACAAATTTCTGTTGACCACGTTCTGTCATACTTACAGAGCAGAGAATCCGCATCTTCAAATTATAGGCGATATATATCGCGCACCCTCAAGAGTTTCCTGACAAGCCCAACTGTACGCGATAAACTAAGCTTTGACGCTGCGACCTTGCTGAGTGGATTCCGCTACAAGCCGAACAATAGGTTGAAATCATTCTATACGCCTGAGGAACTAAGAAAAGTGATGAACGCCATAGACAGAACTACTCTCTGGGGAAAAACCATTTACGCAATCATGTTGCTTGCCTGTGTCTATGGGTTAAGAGCAGGCGATATTCGCGAACTTCAGATGTCGTCAATTTGTTGGAAATCCGGAAAGATTCAACTGATCCAAAACAAAACCAAAATTTATATTGAACTTCCTCTAACTGATAACGTGAAATATGCGCTCCTTGATTATCTCAAGAATGTGCGTCCAGCCTCGCCGGATACGCATTTTTTCATTCGGCATCGACATCCGCATATTCCCTATTCAAACAACGGCAGTTTCAGCTCAAAAGTCGCCGTCTATTTCAAAGAAGCGAAAATCAATACCGACCACAAGCATTTCGGAATGCATTCGTTGCGATTCAGTTTGGCAACCGAATTGCTCGCAGAGGGAGTTCCCATCCATGCAATCGCATCTGTATTGGGACACAAAAATATTCAGACAACCAAAGAATACACATGGGCTGATATGGAGCATCTCAGAAACGCTGCACTGGAGGTACCTGAGTATGATGGTTGCTGACAGAGATTTTCAACGTTTCAATGATGGTGTTTTTAAGCCTTATTTTGAAAAATTCATTTTATACAAACGTAGTAAAGGTGAAAAAGTGGCGCCACCTGCGTTGGTGAGAATGAAATATCTCAATGACACGCTTAATGCTTACGGAACTCTTGAGGTGACACGTGAAGTAGCCGATGAAGTCCTCGCACCTAAACCGGATGTGAGCGATTGGACTCGTTACAACCGCGTGATTTATCTGCGCCAATTTTTGAATTTCCTTGGCTTACTCGGTGTTCGGTGTTGCCGGTTGCCCACGCATTATGCTCGTACTCCAAATTGCCAGTTCAAACCTTATATTTTCAGCAACGCTGAGATAACACAGCTTGTCGCGGCGACGGATAATGTTCGCAAATGGAACCGCACCAAGATATATCCGACGCTTATACGAATATTGATAGGAACAGGAATGCGTATCGGCGAGGTTTTAGCTCTAAAACGCTGTGTTGTTGACTGTGAGAACGAAATCATTAAGGTAATCAACGGCAAGAACGGTGTTTGCAGGTATATTCCGGTCTCAGGCACGTTGAACACCACCCTTCGGAATTATATGAATACCAATTTTGATAACGAATTGCTGTTCCCGTCTCCGCAGACAGGTCGTGTGTATGGCCGTAATACGATTGCCTCAATGTTTCACAAACTCTGTGTCTCAGCAGGAATATACAGGGCAGATGGAACAACACCGAATATACATTCGCTCCGGCACACATTTTGCTCCAAAAGCCTTGAACAAATGCTCGCCTCCGGAATGGATATGTATACAGCAATGCCGATATTGGCCGCTTATGTCGGTCATGTGAACTACCGCGATACCGAAAGGTATATTCATTTTACCGAAAACAGCAGCAGAGAGTTTGTAGAAAAAGAAGCGTCTCTCGGGAGACTGATACCGGAGGTGAAATACAATGCCTGACAGCTTGTCGTTCTTCACGCAAAGGTTCTTTCGCTCATATCTGATTGGCCAAAATAATTACGGCAAAAACACTCTGACATCTTATCGGGACACGTTCAAACTTCTGCTGAGATATCTCAAGGCTCATGCGGCAAAGAAAAAACAGATCTCCCTGACCAGTGTTGACAAAGACTGTGTTTTGTCATTTCTGGACTGGCTCCAATCTGAGCGGCATAATACGGCAACAACAAGGAATATCCGGCTCGCTCATATGAAATCGTTTTACTCGTTTGTTCGGGAATCAGCGCCGGAGTTTGCAAACCATTGCGAGGGAATTATGAAAATTCCATTTACAAAAATCGTGACACGTCCGCCGGCATATTTAACAGAATCCGAAGTGGGGCATCTCCTGGACGCAGTGGATACCGAAACTCGCGAGGGCGTGCGCCATTTGGCTATGCTCACGTTGCTGTACGATTCGGGTTGCCGTGTGCAGGAATTAATTGACCTAAAAGTTTCAGATATCCGGTTCGGACCCGGTCGGCGCATTTTCGCGCACGGCAAAGGGGATAAATATCGCGAAATAGCAATACTTCCTGAAACTGAAACCTTGCTCCGGAAATACATTGAAATTTACAAACCCGGTTCATGCGATTTGCTGTTTATTAATCACAGCGGGAACCAACTTACTCGCCAAGGCGTTCGCTATATTTTAAAAAAGTATGCTAAAACAGTTAGGTTGAATACTCCACGGGAATTAGACGGCGCAGTTTATCCGCACTTGCTCAGGCACAGCAAGGCCACACATTTGGTGAATCACGGTATTAACATTTACAATGTCAGGGATTTCCTCGGACACGTTTCGGTTAAAACAACTGAGATATATCTGACGGGTAATCCTGAGGTAACGCGTAAAGCTATTGAACAGGTTTCATCCAAAACGGTTCCGGATAGCATCGACTTTTATACCCCGGATGAAAAACAGGGATTGGAAGAATTTTTAGATACGATCATTTAGCCCATTATTCGGATGCATAAAATCAAAATCTATATTCACTTTAGGAACGCTTTTTCATGCGTTCCTTTTATTTCGGCATAAAATTTAATGTAAAGTTAAGACGGCAGTTTTTCTCAAATAATGGAGGTATTCTAGTGAAATTTAACATTAACCACGACTTAACATTATGTTCAAGTAGGACGATGGATTCTTTATCGAGAAAATTGCAGTCAACAAATACATGAGTCGGCAGCCTGTGCTTTTTTGTGATGCTTGTAATCGCTGCTACAATGGTTGTCGGGCTGTACTGGTTTCCGGCGTCATTTTGCAGGATGACTACCGGTCTGACCCCGCCTTGTTCGCTGCCGAGAATTGGATTTAAGTCTGAGTAATATACTTCACCACGTTTTATTTCTTTCATAAGTTTAAAACACCTCTTATAAGTAAAAAGCAGCCGAATCCTTTTATTGAATCCGGCCGCCTATATCTGATATCAATCGTTTTTGTTTTTCATGTCAGTATTTGACCTCGCCCCCCTGACTGAAACGGTCGTCACCGCTTCGGGAATACACAAAACGGATAACAGCTCTATCCTTCATGGGAATCTCACCCCCGCGTGGTTCTCACCCGGCCGCCCTCATTGGTTGCGACGGCTCACGGCAGTAATGCCGCTTCAACGCTCGACCTGTGACTGGACGGAAGTACCATTATTCCTCCTGCTTGTCATGGCCTCTGCCGGTGAGCTGAATCCCTGCGAGGGGAACCCGGCAGTCAAGGCTTAACCTTTTTAGCTTGCCGTTTTACCGGCAGCAGGAGGGATGTATTTTGTATACTGTGTATTTGATTTTCAAAGAACGGTTGAGGAGTTAAATATAACCCCCTCACTTTTCATGGTAAAAAAGTAAGGGGGCTATGCAGGTAAATTTTAAATTTTCATAAGTTTTTTCAACTTATTTACTATTCGGTTGATCCTGCGGCTGATGGTCGATTGATTTACACCGTATATTTCAGATAGCTTCACCTCCGAAATATTGAGATAAAAATGCTCTTGTATCAACTTCTGCTCATGTTCAGGAAGGAGAGATATAGATTCATAGAGCTTTTTTATCACCATCCGTTTCACAGCCATTGCTTCAACATCCTGCGTATAATCAACCAGAATATCCTCACCGTTAAATTCATCTGTGGTAAGCATATCAATTGATACATCGCCGTTCTTTGCTGACCGTAAGCGTAAATATCTTTGTCGGTTTTGCCTTTTATAGAACTCAGAATATTCTTTTTGCGATACCTCCATAAGCATTCCATGCAGGGGAATAAATTTTTTCATAATGTACGATGGGTCGGTATCAATACGATTTAATAATTCATCGTAAGTAATTTCTTCAAATTCGTTTTTCGATTTAATAAAGCATTTTGCCTCGCTATAATTTTTAGACATTTTTATATCCTCCGTTTCGTTTTTTGAGTTGATTTTCAAAAACGAAGGATATCGGAGGACTGCGGCAGCCTGTACCGCCATCAGGCTTGTCCGTTTTATGCGCAGAACAAAAAGAGCCAAACTTGCCCCTTGATTCATAAGGGGTAAATTTGGCTCTGCGATTGGTTATATTTATATAAACAGGAAATGGGTCGTCAATATAATTTACAGACGGCTTTTTAATCTTGTGTTTTTTAAACAGCCTGCCTATTTTTAATATGTATGACTTAATCCTTTTAAAACTGGAAAATAAGGATAAGCGTATTCTATAGAAGATACGTTTCATTGTCACTCCAACCGCATGGCAACCCTACCATACGGTGGAGAGGCCTAATTAAATGCGGATAGAATTGCCACGCCAAATCTTAAGTTTTAATTTGTTGACTGGACTTATCACAGCATTTCTTAAATGAAATGTATCTTCGTTTATCATTTCAGACACTCCTCTCTCGACATGATTAAATATAAATACGCGAAATACGACAAAAATCGCAAAAAAATAGCCGTACAATTTAAATACTAAACTGTACGGCTATTATTCTTTATTAATCGTTTTAATTTTACATAATCATAGCTAATTATTGCTGACTTTCTCATTATATTATCCTTGCAACCAATTGTCGCATCCCTTCATTATAATAAATATAATCCTATAAAAATCCATTCTCATAGCATTAATGTTATTATTTTACAGTTTATAATATTATTATAACTATTTCCTTGTTATCCGTCAATGGGTTCGACAAATTTAGTATGAAGAACAATAAATTCGACAGCTTAATAAATCATAATATATTCATATGAAGCCTTCATCAATCGATATGTATTCGACTAGATCAGTATAATCATCCCATATATTATGTATCTGACGGGATGCTTCCAAATATTTATGAGTGTTAGGGTGCATATAAACCCGCTCGTTTGACAGGCAACAAATAACCTAAACTTCTAAAACCCTTTTATTCATTGAGGATAATAGGGATTTTTTTCGTATTTTAATGCATAAATATATGGCACAATCAAGAACAATATGATATAATAGGGGTAGTTTTACTAATGATGACTAATAATGAATGGAGGTTGTACATGCTATGGCTTATCGGCTTGACGTAAGAAACCAAAAAAGAGGAGATTACCTGGTGATACAGAAGAAGTTCT
>JAQVAJ010000088.1 GCA_028690885.1 Clostridia bacterium | reverse complement strand
CGTCGTCGGCAAAGTACTCTTTGAGAGGAAGCCTTTAGGCGAACTGTTTATTAAACCTAAACGTCCGATGAATGATTCCGATTCAGATCAACTGAACCTATGGGGTAATTTCTTTGGACAGTAGTGAATTACATTATGTATTGATTTAAATATTACAAACATGTTTTTCTCCCTGCTTAACTTCAACATCTATAAAAGAGTATATATTACCCATAATATCAACACCATATTTAGGAGAATGCTGTTTACCATTTAAATATATTTTATCATATTCTCCGTAAAAAGATGCTCTCCATTTCATAACCTTCTCGCTATTATTCACAAATATCGATTTATGATTCCCTTCATGTCTAACATCTACTAGAGAATTGAATATCAACAGATTCAACATCTCCGCCCATTGTTCGCCGGAAGCCAATTGGGGCAATGTCTGAATCAAATTCATAGAAGCTTTAGGCTGAATTCCCATCAGTCCACCTGTTATTCCTTCAATCATACCGTAAGACGCCTCAGGATACTCGTTTCTTCTATGATTCCTTAAAGTATAAATCATCTCATAAGCTTTCTCAGGCATCCCATATTTGTATAATAACAAAGGTAAATGAGATAAATTCTCTACATTATTCTCAGCTTCCAAGACTCTATCAATTGTTATTTGGGATTTTGCAGGCGTCTCTAATGCATCAAACCAAACATAATAAGTTTCACCTGCCATAGGAATATCATTCCTTACGAATCTACCCTCAATTGACGACCAGAATAAATTGAAATGATGTTCTTTACTATTCCAAAATTTATCATTAATAAACGACTTATATTCCAGCGCTTTATTTTTAAAAGACTCAACTCTTTCTGTATCTCCTTTTATAGACAACATTTCACTATATGCATTAAAAGCAGCATAAATCGAAGCTACCAAATCACCTGCCAAACTAAATCCCGATTCGCTTTCAATATAAGAAGGGATGCCTCTGGCTCTGTTAAACTTTGTATCATCACTAAACGGTAGTTTTGTGTTCAAGTGTGTGGGTCTAATCATCAAATTTTCAGGTTCCAATTTCCACGCTTTTACATATTCATTCAATGTTTTCTCATAAAAGTTTACAAGAACTGGATTATATAAATACTCTTTATCACCAGTCCATTCATACAACCTGTAACAAGCCTGAACTACATCAAAATTAGCGGGTAAATTATACCAAAACTGTTCATCATTAACATAATCTACAGGTGCTGGCAAGTTGTACCTATTTATTTCCCAAAATGTACACCAATCTTTAGAAGCAGAAATATTCTCAGCAAACCTCATCAACATATTATAATTATGATTCGAAAGTCGTAAAATTTCACCTCCAATACTCTGATGAGCAATATCTCTCATGCAAAAAGCTTCTCTGTTTGGCAGTGCAGCTTCATACCAAAGTCCAACTGGATCAGTACAGTCATGAGCAAAGCTTAGTGCAGTTTTTTTTGACCAGTTAAAGGCCTCATTTAGCTCACTTACAGATGACGAAAAAATAAGCTCGGGCTCTTTCGTTAATGCAACTATGCAATTAAAAACACTTAAATATATTAAAATACTTTTCTTCATATAATTTAAAATAAAGGCTCATTTTAAATCGATTTAAATCGTACACTCTCAATAATCATCAAATTTAAAATGAGCCAAAATATCGCAATTTATATTATAACTTACTGAATCTTGTCATAACTAGGGTTTTGTTCTAACAAGTTATTTTTCCTGATCTCATCATTAGGTATTGGAAATAGATAATGTTTAGGCGAGATAAAAACTCTATCATCCACTTTAACTATAGTATATGATTTAGTACCATCAGCTTTCTTAACTATTTTAATACCGTGTACATCAATATTCTCAGTTATCTCGGCAATCTTCCATCTACGTACATCAAAGAAACGGTGCTCTTCAAATGCAAGCTCTATTTTACGTTCATGCTGAATTGCTTTTAATAGTCCATCACCACTTGCTGTAATATCAGGTAAAACATCATTGGCTCCATTTCTAGCCCTTTCTCTTACTAAGTTGATATACCTTCTAGCCTCTTCTTCATCACCAACATGAAACATAGCCTCTGCATAATTTAACAATATTTCTGCATAGCGCGAGTATATCCATGGCTGTCCACCTTTATCCGTCCAAGGTGCTTTTAAAGACTCATCCATAAATTTGCGAATAGTATAATGAGTTTTAGAGTGATTCCAATTATCAGTACCAAATTCACTATCTTTTCCACCCGTTTTACCATCCTCATTAATCCAAAACTCAACTTCATCATCTCTGAATATCTGACCATCATAAACAACCGAAGCGTAAAAACGAGGTTCTCTACCAGCCCACGGATTGTTAGTTGCCTCAGCATACATAGAAACATCCGGCATAGATCCATCTGTCATTTCGTAACTATCTACCATAGATTGAGTAACACAAGTTGCAGAATATCCAGTCCAACCATTAGGAGTATTTTGCCAATCATAATTATTTGAATATTCATTTGTGTATAATCTCTGAAAAATAATTTCAGGACTATTACTATTAATAAATAAACCTTTATAATCACTATCAAGTTGATATACACCCAAATTCATAACCTCTTTAGCAGCATCAGCAGCAGCTTGCCACTTCGATATACTATTAGTTGTGTTCCATAACGGACTTGCTGCATAAAGCAGAACTCTCGACTTCATTGCCAGGGCTGCACCTTTGGTTGCTCGACCAAAATTGCTGCCTGTCCATCTCTCTGGAAGTAATGTTGCAGCTTTAGAAAATTCCGACACAACAAAATCAACACATGCATCATAGCTATCTCTAGGAATCATCATGTCTTCATCATCCAATTCAAATGTAGTTGTGATCAGAGGCACACCGCCATATCTATTTATTAGTTCCATATAATAATAAGCCCTAAAGAATGTCATTTCGCCAATTAGCCTATTTTTCTCATCCTCACTACCCGGCAATTTATCTACGTTATTAAAAAACACGTTACATGCTCTTATATAACCATAGTATGAGTTCCATATCCCAAAACTTCCAAATTGATCAGGAGTCATCTGACCTCTTGTGATAGTCCATGCACCACCCCAGTTAAAATTATTGTGAGACTCATCCGAAACAAATCGAAGTGCCGTACTATTAAAACCATTAACAGGTAATATGTAATTTCTAGTAACATATGCTTCTGTTAATGCAAGGTCAGAAAATACACTATTCTCTGTATATGAGTCTAGTGGCTCAATTTCCAAGAATTCACAAGATGCGAATAAACTTGATATTACTATAATTAAGACAAATATTTTATTTGTTATATTTTTCATACTAAATACTTTAAAGTAATTAAAAACTAATATTAACACCAAGAGTATAAGTTCTTTGTTGAGGATAGTAATGACCCGCATTTACCGAACTAGTCTCAGGATCTAAAAATTTAATTTTATCTATAGTGAATAAATTATCACCTTTCAGGAATATCCTAAAAGCACTTACTTTATCTTTATTCGTCATTTTTTGTGGCAATGTATATGATAACACTACGTTTTTTAAACGAATAAACGATGCATCATAAAGCCAGAAATCAGAATATCTAGTATTCATGCCATCATCCTTGTTAAATGCACGTGGATATTTTGCATTTGGAGTTAATTCAGCCGAAACCCATCTATTATCAAATAGCTCTTGATAAGTATTATACGAAACCGGAATAATCATTTGTTTAACTTTCGCTTGACCACTCCATAGTACGTCTAAGTCAAAGTTTTTCCATGATCCACCCATATTCAAACCAAAAACTATTTGAGGTATATTACTAATATAATCTCTAACCTGATCATTACTTGTAATACTTCCATCACCATCCACATCAACATATTTTATATCACCTGGTATTGTCCCGGGGAAATGTGGAGTAGATTCAATTTCCTCCAAAGATTGATAAATACCATCTGTCTTATACATCAACCATGAGTCGATGGGGTATCCCGTTCTCCTTTGCCATTCAGTTGTATTAGCAGCCTCATCAAAGAAAACTATTTTATTTTTTGCATAAGTTAAATTTGCGCCAAAATAATATTTAAAATCTTCTACTTTCTGTTTATAATTAACAAAAAATTCAAATCCTTGATTACTAACCTCCCCAATATTCTGATCAGGAAGCGTTAAACCTGTATAAGAGGGTATAGAAGCCATTTTCTTTGTAAGAATATCCTTTCTGTTCTGCTTAAAATATTCAACTGAAAAATTTAAAGATTGATTGAATAAAACTCCTTCTAATCCAATATTTTTTGTATCCACTTTTTCCCATGTTATAAATGGATTGCCTATACGACCAGGAGAGAAACCTTTGCTCAAAGCTGCCGATTCTCCTAAAATTGCACCATTACCCATATTGAAAGTACTTAAATACTGGAATTGAGATACTCTGTCGTTACCCAGTTTACCCCACGATGCTCTTAACTTTAAATCATCTACCCATTTTGCAGAATTCATAAAGTGCTCTTCACTTAATCTCCAGCCAGCCGATAAGCCAGGAAATGTACCCCATCGCTTATCATTAGCAAAGTTCATTGAGCCATCACGCCTAAGAGTAAATTCCAGCATGTATTTGCTTAAATAATCGTAATTCAAACGACCAAAAATATTCTGACGAGCATTAACATAACCATATCCACTATTAGTTTTGTCTTTATCACCACCCATGTTCAAGTAGTCAAATTGATTGCTCAAAAAATAGCCTCTCCATGCATCAAAATACTCGCCACTTCTCTTGCTTTGTTCATAAGCAACAAATCCACTAAACTTCTGCTTATCAAATTGGCGAGAAAAATCTAATTTAATATTGAAAGTAGATGATATGGTCTTATTGTTAGATTGATTTAAAGTAATAACATTACTAACACTATTTGTAGTTTGTTTTATGTATTCATCATTAATTTCGTTATAATTATATGAGTCCCATACATCATTGAATATTTTTTGATTCCTAAAATGCGGATCAAAAGCCGCATAACCCGAAAGAGCAAGTCCATCAACAAGCGTACCTAAATCGAGTTTGAAGTCGAATTTTGTATCAAGAAAAAAGTCTTCAACATTACTGTATCCAATTTCTTTACCCGATGCAAGTATAGCCAGGTTATTACCCCATGCTATTCCAGGTCCTGGCAAACCATTTGGATAATAATCATAAAGATATGGATATGCCATAAATGCTTCCCAGAACATAGTTCCCGAAGAAATTGGACTTTGGAATCTGTTCTCATTACGTCCCGACGCATTAACACCAACCGACAGGTTTTCTGTTACTTTAGCGTTTATATTAACTCTAACCTGATTTGTTTTAAAATTATATACAGTGTTTCTGTACAGGGGTTCTTGGTATGTAAAATCACCAGACGCATAATAACTTACATTTTCACTACCACCGCGTAGAGATAATGAATGTCTGGTTTGAGGCGCAAAGTTTCTGAACATTACATTCATCCAATCTGTATTACCATATTTATTCTTATTAATCGAACCATCTTTATAGCCTTCTTTAATATTAGTCCATAATTTTGTTTGATTCATATGACCTTTAATCTCATCGTCATAAACCATCCAATCATATGCATTTAATAACTTTGGAGTTCGAGTATGTTGTGATAAGCTTATCGAACCATTGTATTCTATTGTCGGTTTAGATTGAATTCCCGATTTTGTAGTTACTAAAATAACGCCATTTGCAGCTTGTGCACCATAAATAGCTGCTGAAGCATCTTTTAAAACTGAAATTGACTCTATATCGTTTGGATTGATACGTTCCAATCCATCTCTATTTGCTACTCCATCTATTACAATTAATGGAGAATTATCATTTAGAGTACCTTTTCCACGTATTAAAATACTAGAAAAGTCTGATCCAGGTTCTCCAGATCTATTATTTATGACAACTCCAGGAATTCTGCCTGCTATTGAGTTACTGACATTTAAGGAACCTGAATTAGTTATCGACTCTCCATTAACTGATGATATAGCTCCAGTAATTGTAGCTTTTTGTTGCACTCCATATCCAACAACTACAAGCTCATCCAGAGACTGCATATTTTCCTGCAACGTAATGTTGAAACTTGTTCTTCCAGCCGTGCTTATACTCTTTTCTAAGTAACCAATATAAGTAATTTGGATAGTAGCATTAACTTCGACATTTAACGAAAAGTTACCATCCAAATCTGTTACAGTTCCGTTGGTTGTTCCGGCCTCAATAATATTCGCACCTATAATGGGCATACCGACTTCATCAACAACAACTCCCGATATGCTTTTTTTCTGTTGTTGTGATGCTTCAGCAAGAGAGGATACCTGGTCATACATATCCTTCGGAGAAAGCACTATTTGTGATCCTTCCACTTCATAGTCCACATTCTCCGATTCAAAAAGCTTATCCAAAACATCCGAAATTGCAACATTTCTTACTCGTACGTTTACTTTCCTGTCAACATCAATTAACCTACTGTTATACAAAAAGTAATATTCAGATTTCTCCTCAATAGATTGTAATACCTTTTCCACGGTAGAATTTCTCATGGATAATGAAATTTTGGTATCCTGAGAATAGATGTTTTCAGCTTGTAATTGAAAAG
>JAQVAJ010000087.1 GCA_028690885.1 Clostridia bacterium | reverse complement strand
GTACATGGAGTATGGCATGATCAATGGATATATCAATAATATTGCTTCTGTCCCGGACGAAGTAAACCAATACATAGCGGAAGTCATTTTCCCGGAAGGACTGACAACCACCCGCAAAATGAACCTTCCCCTGATCCAGCAAATGACGGGGGAAGGAAGAATTATGACAAAAGATATGCGTCTAATTGAGTATTTTTTTGATAAAAGATGAAAATCAGGTACTATTGCTTCTTTTTATTCTTCCTGCTGCCCCTGGAAATGTGTTGCCAGGTAGTCATTAGTGGCAGAGTTACTGACAGTAAAAACAGTAAAGGTGTTCCGGATATCAATGTGATGTTGTTAACTCGTGACGGAAGGTCATTTTATACCTATACTATAACCGGTGAAGAAGGCCGTTATAAACTCTCGTGTCATGCAAAAGTTGATAGCCTGATGCTGAAGGTAACCGGGTTCAATATTAAGGACCAAACGAAAATCATAGAAAACAGGACACAGATCGTGGATTTACAGGTCGAGGAGCAGGCGCTTAATATTCGAGAGGTTACTGTAAAAGCGGCACCCATTTCACGTCGTAGTGATACCGTTAATTATTATGTTGCCAATTTTATTGATTCGCTTGACCGTTCCATAGGTGATGTATTGAAAAAAATGCCCGGTATTGAAGTTCGGGAAAGTGGTGAGATCAGGTATTTAGGCAAATCCATCAACAGGTTTTATGTAGAAGGCCTTGATTTGCTAAAAGGCCGGTATGGTGTTGGGACCAGAAATATCCAGGCAAAGGATATTGCTACGGTACAAATACTGGAGAATCACCAACCCATAAAAGCTTTAAAAGATATTGATTTTTCGACAGATCCAGCTATCAACCTAAAACTCAGGGAAAGTGCCAAAGGTACATTCAATTCTGTGGTGCAAGTAGGGGGTGGGTACAAACCTGCTATGTGGAATGGGGAGTTAAACACCATGTTCTTCGGCCGGAAATTCCAGACCTTGAATACCTACAAAACCAACAATACGGGAGAAGACGTTTCCCGTGAACTAAAATCGCTCTATGGGGGTCTGGATGCAACTGTTTCCCTGTTAGGCATACTGGCCCCGGGAGCCCCTGCCATTGATCGGCAGCGCTACTTGAATAATAATGTACATGCTGTGTCGGTAAATACACTGAATGTTTTGAAAAATGATTATCAGTTGAATATCAACGGATCCTACCTACATGACCGGCAGATATTCGAAGCCTCGTCCGTTACCACCTATTATTTGCAGGATTCTCCGCCCTTGGTAATCCCGGAAATAAGCAGCGCCTCCCGGAAGACCGACCAGGTGAATCTTGGGATTGAATTGACGGCCAATACAGAAAAAATGTACCTGAAAAATAACCTGAC
Source organism: Clostridia bacterium (assembly GCA_028690885.1). Classification (GTDB taxonomy): domain Bacteria; phylum Bacillota; class Clostridia; order DUPQ01; family DUPQ01; genus DUPQ01. The sequence goes on along the minus strand of JAQVAJ010000087.1, from coordinate 5,263 downwards.
ACTGGAAGGAAGCCGGAACATAGATCATGGGCAGATTCTGAAGGCTGCCGATACGGTTCAACAAGATTATACCGTGCCATCTGGCATTAGGGTCAGAAATGTATTTAACCTGGTAAAACTCCTCCCTTCCTTGCGATTTTCTTGCTCGTCCGTCACCGATTTTTCCGAGACCCCTTCTTCTTTGAAAGTTACGCCCTTGATGTATCCCGGGATCTTCGGTCCAGATGTTGCAGCGGCAGGAGGATCTTTTCAGGAACTTAACAGTCGAAGGTTCTCTACCAACAATTCAGTTAGCCTGCACAAAACAGTCCGGGGCTGGACGTTTTCTTTATGGGGAAATGCCAACTGGCAGCGGGAACGAATGACCGCCAGGCTAAGCCAGATGGAGGAAAATCCCGGAAGCACGAATGTTCCGGATTCCCTTCAAAATCATATCTCATGGAACAAGCTGGATCTGATCCTTTCGCCCGGAGTAACATTCCGGTCTTCTGGAAGATTCCAGTGGGATGCAGGATTACATGGTTCTTTGAATTTTAGGGATCTTACCCTGAAGGATCTCCCGGGAAACGCCGTTTTACAGCAAATGAGCCGGTTTTATCTGGATCCCAGGCTGAACATTAACGCGACACTTTCAAACAATCTGAAAATAAGCGCTAATGCCATGACTTCCCATATCACAGGAGGATTGTATGAAACGTATACAGGGTATATCATGACCGATTACCGTACTGTACAAAACCGTTCCGGGATAATTAGCGAATCACGTTACACATCTTGCTCCGTTACGCTAAACTACGGCAATGCCATTCTTTCGCTTTTCGGGGCAATGGAAGCCTCGTACTGGATTAATCATTCCAATGTTCTGTATGGCACCGAATATTCGGGATCACTCTCGCGGCTTACCGCCTACGCTTTTGACAATACGGCCCGGGGGATTCGGACGAATGCCAGTTTTGGCAAACGGTTTGATGCCATTGCCACTACCGTAACGCTGAAAGGAGGTTATAATTATTCGCATAGGGATATTCTCCGGCAGGGAACCCTCATGAATACGGCATACAGGACATACAACGCAGGCCTGGAGATAATGTCTCGGATTGGCGAGTCCCTCATAACAGAGTATTCTGGAACCTGGTATAACAGCCGTAGCCGGATAATAGAAAGTTCTCAGCAGCTGGATCCCATACGGATGCTTACTCAGAAAGCCACGTTAAAGTACATTATAACAAAAAAATGGTCCTGCAACTTGTCGGCCGAACATTCCTTTAACAGCTCCATTTCTTCGGGAGACCGGAACATGTTGTTTCTGGATATCCAGACAAGGTATAAAACTAAGCGGTTCGATTATACTCTTGAAGCACGTAACTTGCTAAATACGAAATATTTCAATACGGCCAGTTATTCCGATATCACGGCCTATATCTATTCTTACACCCTCAGACCCTTCTCTGTTTTACTTAAAGTCCGGTTCAGTATCAGATAATATTTTTCACCATCTTGGTGCTTCATTTGACCAATTCAACTGCTTCTCATGCAGAGATGTATAACTTCATGATAGTCTGGCTCGTCTTGTTCCCCAAAATCAATAGGATGATTGCTGGAAAATGAACTGTTTTTCACCCGCGAGGGCGAAACTTTTCAAATATAACTTGTTGATTTAAATTTCATTAACCCTCATTTTACCGAAACTTTTTCTAGGGCTATTGACTTTTTGTGATTTAATTAATAAAATTGCTAAAAAGTTGATTATGAAGACGTTTCTTATATGCTTTGCTTTTTTTCTATTAACTGGTACTGCTTTGGCCCAGGATAGTACAAGTACTGTAAAAATTGATATTAAGATTGATCCATTGAGGCCTAAATCTCTTATTGGTGCGACCGTAACCGCTGAATACGACAATCAGTATGTTTATGTGCACATCCTGAATTTCACCGGTACGGCTTTCATTGAAATCAAAAATGCTGCAGGAGCATCCGTTTCCAGAATAAATGCCGGCATCAACAACGCCGCGAGTGTTAATATTCCTATAGATCATTTACCATCTGGTGAATATACTATTTACATAACAGCAGCCTACAGATATTATAGGTTATTCCTGTAATAAGAAAAAGTATGAAATATGTACACTGGTGTGTTAAAAATCAATCAACTATGAAAAAAATTATTCTTCTATCACTTATTATTATTTTGCCAATAATGGCTTTAGCCCAACAAGAATATTATTATGCTTTTATGACAACATGCGGGAAAACTGCATGGGTAACAACACATCATGACATGAGTGCAGAGGAGCAACTAATGTATTACGATCACTATGAACACCTATTCTGTGAACTTCAAGTATTTGATCCTTATGCTCCTTAATTAATTGTTAACAATAATTTCACACCAGTGTATTATTTAATTTCATAAGTGTCCACTAAAAATATATAATCGTTCTTTGAAAATATTGAAATTTTGATTGTTATAAAGGTTTGTTGATTAAACGGACTTAGATTTTACATTTTCCAAACATACTATTGGGCATATGTATGAAAGGAAATACGTTTTCTCGCAACTGACCTCACTTCTCAATCGCAACAAGTTCAACTACATTGTTTCCAAATATAAAGGAGACCGCTACGTTAAATCTTTCACCTGTTGGAACCAATTGCTTGTGATGATGTTTGGTCAGCTTTCCAATCGGGCTAGCTTGAGAGATCTGACCACATCCGTTGGGGTACATTGGAAAAAATCATATCATCTTGGTTTTGGAAAACGAATAACAAAAAGTAATCTGTCAAAAGCTAATGAGTCAAGAGACTATAAGATTTATGAAGAATTTGCTTACTACATGATTGCAGAAGCCAGAAGCAAACGTATGAGCGAAATCTTCAAACTTGATGGCAATGTATATGCTTTTGATTCCACCACAATCGACTTGTGCTTAAGCGTCTTTTGGTGGGCCAAATTTCGTAAGACAAAAGGTGGTATAAAAGTACATACCCTTTACGATATTGAAACTCAAATTCCCACTTTTATACATATTACTACTGCGTCTGTACATGACATGAACACTATGGATAAGATCCCTTATGAGCCAGGCTCGTATTACATTTTTGACAGAGGATACAATGATTTTGAGCGGTTACATACAATCCATAAGACCAAATCATTTTTCATTATCAGAGCAAAGTCAAATATGAGAATCAGGAATGCCAAATGGAAAAGAAGGCTGATAAAGAATGTCAAATCCGATTGCATAGGGTATTTTAGCGGGTATACAAGTCAAAAATTATTTCCAAAAAAAATCAGGAAGGTCATTTACTGGGACCAAGATCAAAACCGTGAGTTCAAATTTCTTACAAATGCAACTCATTTAACATCTCTCCAAGTTGCTGATTTATATAAAAATAGATGGATCATAGAGCTGTTCTTCAAATGGATAAATCAGCATCTTCATATAAAAACCTTCTATGGCACATCTATGAATGCCGTTTTCACACAGATATGGATTGCCATCTGTGATTACCTGCTGTTGATCATAGCTAAGAAACGGTATACGTTGGAGCCAAGTCTTCATTCAATTTCAAATTCTATAGGGCAAATCCTCTTCAAAAGAGGCAATATCCGTGATATATTCAATCAACCTGCGTTCTCTGTTAATGTCCCGGAGGGAGAACTGGTTGGGCAACTTAATTTATGGTAAAATTTCTCCGGACAGCTATGAAGAAAAAGTATGAAATATTTACACTGGTGTGTCAAAAATCAATCAACTATGAGAAAACTTATTCTTATATCACTAATTATTATTATTTTGCCAATAATGGCTTTAGCCCAACAAGAATGTTATTATACTTTTGTGACAACATGCGGAATAACTGCAACAATAACGACACATCATGACATTAGTGCTGAGGAGCAACTAATGTATTATGATCACTATGAATACCTATACTGTCAACTTCAAGTATTTGATCCTTATGCTCCTTAATTAATTGTTAACAATAATTTCACACCAGTGTATTATTTAATTTAATATTTCCATGAATCATTGCTGTCCGATTTAAATCTCCCATAGTAGAAGGATAGGATTGCCGAACAAATTATTTATCTATTTTTTGCCACTAAATAGTTCTTTGATATCAGTTTTTTCGAACAAGGTTAGTCCTAAAGTTTGTGTGAAAGTGTAGAGAGAGACCTTAAGTTCAAGTTTCTTTTTTGCGATTGCCACAATAAGGTATGTGCAAATGGTAATCCAGATTTGACACTTGACAGCATTCTCGCTGATTCCGTAAAAGGCTTTGATTTTAAGATGTCCTTTGATCCATTTAAAGAAAAGTTCAATTTTCCAGCAGTCTCTGTAAAGTTCAGCTATCGTGATGGCCTCCAGACTAAAGTCATTGGTCATAAAGTGATACAGAGTGCCATTAGAAAAGTTCTCGTAGGTAACGACGTGAAGCACATCAGGATATTTTTTCGAGGTATAGGACCCGTAAAGAGAAATGAGCTTATCTTCAAGTACTCCATTATTCTTATCAACTTCAAAGTTCTTAATAACTGTATGGCTGAGATTGTCTTTTGCTCTTGTGACAAAGAATGCATTCTGGGTAGTGATCTTCTGATAAAGCCTACTGAAATCAGTATAACCTTTATCCATAATGTAGTAAGAAACAGGTTCTATGGGCATCGTAAATCCAGTAGAGTATGCATTTTCACGGCTCCTTTAGCCTTGCGAAATTTGGCCTAGGGAAACATGCTCAGACAAAGATCTATGGTCGTGCTGTCAAGCGCATAAACCATGTTATTCATGTCAAGTCTGAATTCGGGATCATCAAAATACAACGGCCTGGCTCTGCGAATGAGACAATGAGCATAATCGGCATAGATGCGCCAGTCACGATTTTCATTAGCATCAGCCAGTGTTGATTTTGGAATAGGTTTGTTTATTCCGGAATGATAAAGCTTGTCCGAAAAAGCTACAAGACAGTTTTCGATATCCCTGAGACTCTCGCGAGAGGTTAATTGAGCAAAACTCATTGTCAGGAACTGCTCTCTGCAAGAAAGTTTCCTTACTCTGTAGTTTCCGCGGTAACGGTCGACACATTTATTGAAGTAGTACTCTGACCCAAACATCATAAGTTGTGCAAAAACTGTCTTGCCTGAATGCATACACTGATTTTTTGAGAAAACCCAAATGTATGAATTGAAATCGGCTAAATGATTTTACCGTTATAATTAATTATATATAAATAAATTACAAATTTTTTAACTCGTCCTTAA
>JAQVAJ010000086.1 GCA_028690885.1 Clostridia bacterium | reverse complement strand
TAAGTTCATCAAGATTCAAATTAAGGGGTGTTATGAGATACATAAAAGATGTGCAAACTAAATATTCATATGAACTTGTAGTTTGCGGAGGTGGAATGAGTGGATTCGCATCTGCAATCAGTGCTGCTTCTAAAGGAATCAAAACTTTAATTGTGGAAAGAAACGGATGCTTAGGCGGAGTTGCTACCAGCTGTATGGTAAATCATTTGCTTGGAGCTAAGCATGTGGACAGTTCAACGGAATCTTTAAAAAAGAACATCTCAGGATTGTTTGATGTTCTTGCTGATAGACTCATATCAAAAAATTATGCAATAGATCCAAATAAAACAGCTTTATACGATAATCCTCATGGCTGGTATTCAACTTTAGCTGAAGGTTTGGTAGTATATTCAGAAGGTTTGAAGATGGAAATGGAGCTTATGTGCAAAGAAGCAGGTGTGGATATATTATATTTATCCCATATCTGTGATGTTATTAAAGCTGAATCATCAATTTCACATATAATTGTTCATAATAAAAGCGGCCTTTTTGCAATAGAAGGAAAATATTTTGTTGATGCGACATCAGATGCTGATATTGCAGTGTACTGCGGATGCCCTTATATAAAAGGAAGAGAAACAGATGGACTAATGGCTCCTGCTTCTTTAATGATGCATTTGGAAAATGTAAATACTGAGAAATTAAGAACATATATAAGAGAAAATAATGAGCATCGATTTAAAAAATTAATTAAAGTTCTCACAGAGAAAGGTATTTGGAATTTTCCGTATGACATATTTATATGCGTACAGCTTACCAAACCTGACACATATATGATCAATACAATAAGACAGGTTGGTGTTGACGGAACAGATGGTTTATCAATAACTAATGCAATCTTAGACGGAAGAGATGAAAGCTTCAGATTGTTTGAAATAGTTAAAAATCACTTCCCTGGTTTTGAAAATTCAGAAATTTTAAGAATAGCTGATAACATTGGTATAAGGGAAACTAACAGAATAAAAGGAGTATATACGCTAACTGTAGAAGATCTGATTGAAAATAAAAAATTTGATGACACAATAGCTATTTCATCCTATGGATGGGACCTTCCTGACCCCAGTAAACCTTCTTTTCAACCTATGGAGAAGATAAAAAGAAAAAACTGCTATACGTACATACCCTACAGGTGTCTTCTACCTTTAGGTATTGATAACCTTATAGTCACAGGAAGAAGTATAAGTGTACAAAGAGATGCATTAGGGCCTGTTCGGGTTATGGGACCATGTATTGCTATGGGACAAGCAGCTGGTCTTGCCTCTTATCTTTCCATAAATTCAAGTAGTAATTATCAAAATGTTGATATCACAAAATTAAAAAATCTTCTAGTAGAACAAAACTGCATACTGGATTTATAGATTTCAAACAACATATAAAAAAGGATGGGTAAACCATCCTTTTTAATTAGAATTTACTTATTTCATGGGTTTCAAATATTAAATGGAATACAGACTAATTTAATATTTAAGTATTCTGAATTTTCCAAGCAAAGGCAACTCTCTTGCTCTACCTTTTGCTGCATTAATAATTCCAGTAACTATCAGATAAATCACAACAACAGATCCGGCTAATGTGATAAGGCCTACAAGAATCATTAAGATTATTCCAAATACACCTCCAATAGCTGCTACAAGCAAGTTAATAGCTCCAAAAATTAAATAGAAAATCGCTTCAACTATTAAAAGTATGAGTCCCTGATTTGAATGGAATCGTGTAAATCTTGATTTAGGAAAACATAAAATCGGTATAAGTACCAAAAGACCTAAATATGCAACAATTGAAATTCGTTTAAACAACTCAATATCGTCAGTTTCGTATTCTGATGTTGTATCAGGTGTTTTACTTATCTTTTCAAATGTCTGTTTAGCGCTGGCACCTTGTTGCTGCGGACCAATGTTAGGTAAAGGCGCAAAAGGTGCTGGTCCTGTTCCAGGTGCGGAAGATGGATTAGGGCCCATTGGAGCAGGCGTACCACATGAAGGACAGAACTTAATACCTGGTTCAATTTTCGTTCCACAATTTTGACAAACTACAACTTGTGGGACTGTTGTAGCTCCACATACCGGACAGAATTTTGCACCATCTTCAAGTGCAGCTCCGCAATTTTTGCATTTATTTACTGCTTTTTCTTCTGCTGGTTTTTCTTCTGAAGGTTTTTCAGGTTCAATATTTTCTTTTGGTGGTTCTGCTTCTACAACAGCAGTACCGCAAGCTGGACAAAACTTAGCGTTTTCTTCAAGTTCATTACCACAATTTATACATTTCATAATGCGCTACCCCTCTCTAAATGTGAATATTATTCATAAATATAATATCACACTTATATTATTATATTCAATAAGCAATCAATATTTATTATTTAATTGGGTTCATAAAAGCATCATAATCAGGATAAACGAACCATTTTCCCCTTATTTTTATCATATCAATGCTTACTGTTGCATTCTGTTGCTGTCCTTCTCCTTTGACAGTAACCTGCAATATTACGGTTATGATATCTTTCACCGATGCTTTTGGTATCCTCCACATATCAAAGAGCTGATCTTTTGCTTTTGATACTTCCTCTATTGCCCAGTGCTCTTTAATCGATACTGTATATCTTATTCTAAATCTTTGGCCGTAAACTGAATAGAAATCAGCATACTGCTTGTCAAAACTTCTTAAAAATTCGTCATAGTTTATATCCCCTACAGTGACACTAGCAGTAAATGATTTTGATATCTGTGGTGGAAACGCTTCTATAAAATCTGAGATAACATTCTTTTGCAATCCGCGAAAATATTTATCCAGCACATTATCCATACTGCCAAAAGAACTAAAAACTAATATTAAAAGAATAACTGACACTACCAATAAAACTACAGAAATAATCATTTTCCTACTTGCTTTAATAGGTTTCTTTATATTAGCAATATCTATACTGCTTTCTAACTTCTGTCCGCATTCTTCACAATATCTGGAGCCGAAACTGTTTTTAGTACCGCAGTTTTTACATACTCGAGCCATAATCCCTCCGTTGATAACATAATATTATTCTATATGCACATCAATCGTTTATCAACTGCTATCATTTTTTTTACTAGTAAATGCTCTTATCTGGTTGACAGAAAAGTGCTTTGCGATGTAAAATAAAAAAAACCGTATGGGGTGGAGAATGGCAATAAAACATATATTTGTAACTGGCGGCGTTGTATCCGGATTGGGTAAGGGCATAACAGCCGCTTCTTTAGGTAGATTACTCAAAACTATGGGGTATAAAGTAGCCCTGCAGAAATTTGATCCATACATAAATGTTGATCCTGGCATAATGAGTCCTTATCAGCACGGTGAAGTTTACCTTACAGAAGATGGTATCGAAACAGATTTAGACTTAGGACATTATGAAAGATTTATAGATGAGAATCTTGATCACTTAAGCAGTTTTACAGCTGGTAAAATATATGACACTATAAGAAACAGAGAGCACGCTGGAGCATATAGAGGAGGAACAATTCAAGTCATTCCTCATATAACAAATGAAATAAAAAGTTTAATATACAAAAATGCTGAAGAAAAAGGTGTACAAGTTGCAATAACTGAAATAGGCGGAACTGTAGGCGATATAGAATCGCAGCCTTTCTTGGAAGCAATAAGACAGGTTGGCCTTGAAAAGGGTCATGAAAATGTCCTTTATGTGCATGTTACCCTTCTGCCGTATTTAAAAATATCCGATGAGTTGAAAACAAAGCCAACCCAGCATTCTGTTAAAGAGTTAAGAAGTTTAGGTATACAGCCGGATATTATTGTATGCAGGTCCGAAAGACATATATCAAGAGCTATTAAGGATAAGATAGCGCTGTTTTGTGATGTTGAACCGGATTGTGTAATAGAAAACATCGATGCAGCAAGCATATATGAAATCCCAGTTCTTCTTGCTAATGAGGGATTTGCTGATATAGTTGTCAAGAAGCTTAATTTAAAGAAACGAAATCTGGATTTATCAGAATGGAATAAAATTATTTATGAATTAAACAATCCTCAGAAGACTGTAAAAATCGCACTTGTTGGCCAGTATGTCGCATTCCACGAGTCATATTTATCTATATGCGAAGCACTGAAGCATGGAGGTTTCCACAATCATTCAACTATTGACATCAAGTGGATTGACCCAGTCGATGTTAACAGTGATAATGTTGCTGAGGTATTTAAAGATATAAGTGGAATTTTAATACCTGCCGGTTTTAAGGATAGAGGGATAGAGGGTATGATATTAACTGCTAATTTTGCTAGAACAAATAACATACCTTATATGGGACTATGCTTAGGTATGCATACTGCAGTTATTGAATTTGCTAGAAATGTTTGTGATATGCAAGATGCACATAGTACAGAGTTTAAAAGTAATACTAAGTATGATGTTATAACCTCCAATGAAAATGAATCCAGACTTGGCGGATATGTATGCGATCCAGTAAAAAATTCTAAACTATCAAATATATACGGAAGCTGCAAACCATTTTCTGAAAGACATAAGCACAAATATGAGATAAATACAGAATATACTGGTATAATGGAAAAGAACGGTTTAAAAGTCAGCGGTATGCATAAAAATCTTGTTGACGCTATGGAACTTGAACAGCATCCTTTTTATATACTTACACAGTATCAGCCAGAGTTCAAGTCACGTCCAACAAATCCTCATCCACTGATGAAAGCCTTTATAAAAGCAGCACTAGATTATTCAAAGAAGGATGAAGATGAATAAAGACAGTAAAAAAAATAAGCTAAAAGATAATAAAAAACTGATTACAAACATAGCACTATTTGGAGCATTTCCAATCATCTGCCTTGTTTTCGCACTCATAGGTAAATGGCTATTGTTCGGAGCAGTTCTGACAATATATATGGCTGTATTCATTTATCTTAAACTGGAGAATTTAAGACTCATTGCTACTGGATATTATGATAAAAAAGGTGATTATCAGAAAGCTCTTAAACCAGCATATAAGGCATATAAGATGAAGAATTCATCTATTGATACCGCAAATATATTCATTTACATGCTTCTGAAAGCAAGTAAATACGAAAAATCTCTTGAAATCATTAACCAGAATATAGACAGAGAAATGAATGAGGACCAGTTTATAGCATTTCATTCAAATAAAGCTTTAGCTTTGTGGAAAATGGGAAATATAGAAGAATCAATACAAATATTTGAAGATATTACAAAAGATTTTGAATCAACCAGTATTTATGTATCGTATGGTACAATACTTACATGTTCAAATGATTTAAATAAGGCTTTAGAATTGAATAAGAAAGCGTATCAGTACAATCCAAACAGTAAGGGTGTAAAAGATAATCTTGCATATACATATTATCTACTCGGTGATTCAGATAGAGCCAGAAGAATGTATGATGAGCTTCTAGAAGAGCCAGTCAGTTTTCCTGAAGCGTATTACAATGCAGCGCTTGTATCTCATTCACAAGGCAATTACGAAGAAGCTATTAGGTTATTTAAACAAGCTCTTTCAAAACCATTTAGTGGTTTAACTGCTGTCACACAAGATGAAATTCAAACAAAAATTGATTATTTAAACAGAGGCCAGGGTGGGATGGTGTAATCAGGGTCACATTCAAAAACCATAGGTTTTTGTGTAACCGGATGAATAAATCCTAAGCTATATGCAAATAATGCAATGTGGCCTTTCGGTCCATCTCCATATCTCATATCACCATATATCGGATAACCTGCACTAGATAACTGAACTCTTATCTGATGATGCCTGCCAGTGAATAATTCAATGTCAAGCAGTGACATATCTGAAACAGATTTAACAACTTTATACTTCAATTTTGCAAGTTTTGCATTAGGTGTATCTTCATTACATATATATGATTTTTTTTCTTGATCATCCTTACACATCCAATTTTCAATAGTTGCTTCCAAAGGGTTTATTATACCCTTTACAACTGCATAATATTTTTTATCAAACTCAATATTTCTAATACTGTTACTTAATCTTGAAGCGGCTTTTGATGTTTTTGCAAAGACCATAACGCCCCCAACAGGTCTGTCGAGCCTGTGTACCAGGCCTGTATAGACATTACCTGGTTTGTTGTATTTAATTTTAATGTAATCTTTTATTTCTGTTAATAAATCATAATCATTTGAGGAATCGAGCATGACAGGCTGGTCAGCTTTTTTTATAACGACTATTATGTGATTATCCTCATAAATTATATTCATTCATTTTCCCACCTTGCTGTATATCCACATGGCAAGACAAGTTTACCATCAGACTGGGTTAGTCCGAGCTCATATGATTTTGTTTGTCCTGAAAACTTATTCATAACCGTTTTTTTAAGAATATTTTCAATAGATGTCATAGAAATATCTGATGCATAAGAGTTAATAAGAAAAGCTATAGGAGAGTCACTCATCACCTGCAAACATAACTCCACTAGATTGTATAAACTGTCCTCTACCTGCCACATCTCGCCTTTTGGGCCACGTCCATAAGTTGGCGGATCCATTATTATTATGTCATATTTACTGTTTCTGTTTATTTCTCTTCTTACGAATTTAACAACATCATCAACTATATATCTTATTTTTGCATCTGCCAAACCTGATA
>JAQVAJ010000085.1 GCA_028690885.1 Clostridia bacterium | reverse complement strand
ATATACTTTATATTTTAGGTGCAACAACAGAATATGGAGATATAGTTATTCATAAGTCAAATGATTATGGAAAAACATGGTCTGAATCCACAATACTTTTTACCAAGCGCAAAGATGAGGAGCAAGGTTATCATAAAGCACCCATGCCTGTAATTACATCTAATAACAGACTATGGACAAGCATAGAGCATGGAACATGGAAGCACAAATTCTCAACTCATATTGTCTCTGCTGATATTGATAGTGATTTAATGAATAAAAACAGCTGGACAATTACAGACCCGTTGAATATACATAAAGATGCAAAAGGAATTATTGCAAAAGAGGACCCTGTTTGTATCGAAGGAAATTCAATAAAAGGATTTGATAACAAAATATACAACCTGTTAAGGTGTAACCTTACAGAAAACAGGTGTGCTGTTCTGTGTCAGGCTGATGCTGATAATCCGTCTGCTCCATTAAAGTATATTGAAGCTGTTGATCTTCCTATTTCACATAGTAAGTTTGTCGTAAGAAACGGTAATGACGGTTACTATTACGCAATGGGAAACAGAATTGATAATCGATGCAAGAACCAAAGACAGATATTGAGTATGTACAAATCAAAAAATCTGATTGATTGGCATTTTTGTGAGGATATTCTTGATCTTCTCTCTACTGCAGACAGGAAAAAAGCAGCTATGCAATACCCAGACTGGTTCATTGATGAAAATGATATAGTATGTGTAAGCAGAACTGCTATGAATAAACCGCAAAACTTCCATAATGCGAACAATATTACATTTCACAGGATAAAAGACTTTTTCAAATAAATAAGGTATTTATGCCTGCTGTTTTTCTAATTCCTCTTTTTCCAACTCTCTGTATGCCACTTTTCCTACAAGTGTTTTTGGCATATCATTTCTAAATTCAAGCTCATAAGGCATAGCATATTTTGCAATATTCTTTTTACAATGGTCAAGTATACTTTGTCTTGTCTGCTCATTTTGTTCATAACCTGCTTTCAAAACAACAAAAGCTTTTACTTTCTGTACTTTGTATGGATCTTTAACACCAATTACACAGGACATAGAAACGGCTTCATGAGCATCAATTATATTCTCTATTTGCGATGGATATACATTATATCCTGATGTAATAATCATTCTCTTTATTCTCTGGCAGAAATATATGAAACCATCTTCATCCATTTTACCTAAATCACCTGTATGGAGCCACACATATCCATCATCATGAGTCTTCAAGGTGTCTTTAGTTTCTTTTTCATTATTGCAATATCCAAGCATCACAGAAGGTCCTAAAAGGCATATCTCTCCTTCTTCATTATATGGAACTTCATCTGTAGTACCGACTTTTACTATCTTGTAATAAGTATCAGGATAAGGAATTCCAATACTTCCTTCTTTGTAGAAATCTTTCGGTGTCAGACAGCTTGCAGTAACACATTCAGTAGTTCCATATCCTTCTCTTACCTGAACTTTCGCACCATGGTCTTTAAGAAATTTATCCAGTTTTCTCTTTAATTCTATAGACAATGAATCTCCTCCGGAGAAAACGCCTTCAAGGCAGCTTAAGTTCACTTTATCCATGTATGGGTTTCTCAATAAAGCTTCGAACAGGGTTGGCACTCCTGCAATATAGTTAGGCTGTTTTTTCTTAAGAAGTTTTGCATACGATAATGCATTGAATTTTGGCACAAGTATACACTTACAAGAAGCGCAAAGAATAGTATGAATGCAAACTCCTAAACCAAAACCGTGAAAAACTGGCATTATTGAAAGCATAGCATGACCCTCTACAATACAATCTCCTGCTGTCATTGTCTGCATAGCAAGTGCATTGAAATTCAAGTTGGACAATAATATGCCTTTAGTAGTTCCTGTAGTACCACCACTGTAGAGTATAACTGCAGGATCATTACCTTTACGCTTTACAATGTAACTACCAGTATAAATTTCACCCTTTTTCATAAAATCCTTATACCAGATAACAGCAGCATCTTTAGGAAGTTTCTTAATTTTTCTTCCCTGAGTAAGCTCATATCCTATAGCCAAAGGTATATTCAGCTCATCCTTAATAGAGGAAATTATCAAAAATTCCAGATTAACCCTTTCTCTTATAGCTTCAAATTTTGGATAGAACTGATCTAAAGTTATAGCGGCTCTGCTGTTGGAATCTTTTAAGTAAAACTCTATTTCACCCTCTGAAGAAAGAGGATGTATCATGTTGCCCAGTGCACCTATAAGGTTCAGTCCATAAAACATAAATAATGCCTGAGGACAGTTAGGAAGACATACAGTTACTCTATCCCCTTCTTTTATTCCTATGCTCTTTAATGCTTTTGCACATAAATGAACTTTTAGCACGAAATTTCTGTATGTGCATTTTACCCCTAAGAAATCATATGCGTAAAGATCGGGATTTTTCTTTGCGGATCTTTCCACCATTTCAAACATAGAAATATCAGGATATTCAAGATTAAAAGGTATATTCTTGTAACTTGGAATCCATGGAGCTTTAATCTTTGTATTCAATTTCATCACCTACAGACCTTTCTAATAATTCTGGATTTGCCATTATATATTGTAAAAGTTTTATACTCTTAGCAAAGTAAAAACCATCAGCTATTCTCTCATCAAGCGTTATACCAAAATTCACAACATCGCGTAATCTCTTTTCACCATCTGCACTTATAACTTCTTTTTTGTGTATCTCTCCAATACATATAACTACAGAATTTGTACCGAAGTTGTTCAGATGATGATATGGAGCATCACATTTTATACTTCCAAGATTGGATATAAGAACAGAAGAATAGTTAGTATCTCCTTTTTGGAATTCTGCAGGATATAAATCAAAGTAAATCAAGACTTTCATTAACCATATGAAAATACCATTAACAAACCTTGGCAGTTTCTGAAGAATTTTAAGAGTTCCATCAATTGAATTTGTTCCCTGCTGTCTAATTTTCTTAACATCAGAGGATATAAATTTTGATATATCATCCAGATTCTCATCTTTTCTGACTTTAAGAGACACCAGCATCTCTTCAGCAGTATCGTTAAATTTTTTCTTTGCGATGAACGAAAGAATTATGTCATTTCTTTCATAATACTTTTTTGCCATCACATATCTGTTTAAAAGTGGTCTCATATAGACTGTCTTTGCTATTGCTGTGACAAAGGCATGGAAATATGTCATTTTACAGTCTTCGTTGTTTTCTTTAATCTTTTTAACATAAGAAACAAGTTCTGTAACATCCATCTCCTGCTTTATATATACTTCAGCTTCTGTTCTTTTTGGAGCAATAAAAGGAAACAAACTATGTACAGCGTCCATTTCATCGTTCCTGATTCTACGCGCGTCTTTTCTATCACCCAGACGGCGTTTGTACTCACTACTAACCATAAACTCCCCGTATCCTCCTTATGTTTCCCAGACATAAGAATTGTATATTTAACAGCTGAAGCTACCCCCAGCCACAGCTATTACTGCTCCATTTTCCTCATTCCATCAATAGTCATGGAAATTAACTCATTCATTTCCATATTCAGCATTTCCAATCCGTCAAGTATAGTCTGCCTGTTTATTGCCTTGGCAAAAGAAATCTGCTTAAATTTCTTAATCACTGATTTCGGTTCTAAATCCATTACGCTTTTTGATGGCCTCATAAGTGCAGTAGCCCATATAAGACCTGTAAGCTCATCAACTGTATATAGTATTTTTTCCATAAACGAAACAGGCTTGATATTACTACAGATTCCATATCCATGACTCATTATACTTCTAATCATATTTTCATCAATGTTTCTTGCTTTAAGTAACTGTTCTGCTTTCACACAGTGCTCTTTCGGATACAATTCATAATCTATATCATGCAATATTCCGACCACCTGCCAGTATTCTTGATTATCTTTGTCATAGATTGATGCAAAGTGCTTTAATACCTCACCTACAGTATTGGCATGAAGTATATGAAAATCATCTTTATTGTATTCTTTTAATATTTGAATGGCTTCTTCAGGTGAAGGTATATAACTCATATAAGTATCTTCTTCCTTTTCTGTTTATTGCCTTTTTTATTTACAGTTATAAGTTCTTTATATCTATCTTCAATATCAACCATTAACTTATCCCAAGATACAGGGATAGTCGATTGCGCGTTTCTCCCTATTTCATGTAATTTACTTTTTTCGTCAAATAAAGCTCTCTTTAATACTCTAGCAAGATCATTTGAATCATCAGAACACAAAAAGCCGTTATAGCCATCAGTTATGCCTTCTGCAGCACTGCTGTTCTTTATTAGCACTGAAGGTGTCATCATTGCAGCTGCTTCTCTTACCACCATAGGACTGTTATCGTATAGCGAAGGAAAAACAAATAAGTCTGATGCCCCGTATAATCCGTCAAGCACATAAATATCTGTTACATGACCTGTCATCTCAACTGAATCATTTAAATTCAATTCATTGACTGTTTTTTTTATCTCTTCTGCATGAGGACCCTGGCCTGCAAGAATAAGCTTTGTATTAAAACCTGTTCTTTTCAGAATAGCAGTCGCTTCTAGAATCTTCTTAATATTCTTTTTCCAATTCATCTGACCAACAAATAGCATCACTGGAACAGAATTAAGATTATACATCTGTTTTACATAATCAATATTTTTCTTTTCAGGCTTTCTTATATGTGTTCCATTTCTCATTGTTTCAATTTTTCCTTTAAAGCCATAACTGCGTAACGCTTCAGCAGAATTTTCACTAACTGCCCATACCATATCGCATTTCTCATAGAAGTCTGCAACTATCTTAACTCCTGCTTCAGCTAAAGGTTGAATTTTTAGAACCTGAAGAAAATCTTCGTAATATTTGGAATGGAAAGTGCCTACAACAGGTATTTTAAGTTTCTTTGCAATTCTAAGCCCTTCATAACCTGCCCTAAAAGGACTATGCACATGGACAATATCAAATTTAACAGTTTTAATTCTTTCATGATAATGCATATCCCATAGAGGTATACCCATCTTATACTGAGTATATTCAGGAATTGTGACCCCGTAAAAATCAATAATATCGAAAGGATACTTACCTCTGAATCCTGCATCTGCAATTGGAGTTATAACATAGCATTCATGCCCTCTTGCACAAAGGGCATCTGCGTATCCATATACAACTCTTCCTACACCGTCAACAATAGGCAAAAAGGAATCTGTGAACTGTCCAACTCTCATCTATATCATGCTCCCTGAGCGATAGTCTCGATTTTTCTTATCAAAGCAAGTTCTGCTTCAAGTTCCTTCAACATTATTTCCAATGTTTTTCTTAATGCAATCTGTTTTTCTATCTCTACAACTTTTTCAGAAAGCTTTCCTATATACTTGGTAACAATTCTTTTGCCTTCTCTATATTTCAGATACCAATATTCGCCGCTTCCCATCTTCTTAACGGACAATGTCCCTTTTGGTAGGACTTTAAGCTGTTCATAATATTTTTTCTTGGTTTCAAGCAATTGCACCTTGTATTGTTTGATAATATCATTCAATGTATTCATGCAAGTAATTATACACAACACATTTTCAAGTGTCAACATTATGTTGGGTAAGATGTAAACACCGCAAATCACAGAAACGGTTTAATTGATTCTCCATTTTCTATATTTCCCAATAATGTATCACAAATCATCAGACACCTCGGAAGATGGAAAGGCCCTTTCCATAAAGTCCCTTTCTGGGTATGTGAAACAGTATTGTCTCTATGAAGATAACCATACCACTCCCCATACTGCTTATCATGAAAATATTGTAAACAGTATTGTAGTATTCTTTCAAACATATCAAAGTATTTCTGCTGTTTTGTTATTCCATAAGCTGTTAAGCATGCTATCATAGCCTCATTATGTACCCACCAAAGCTTCATATCCCATTCTAACTGATCACTTGGCTTATTATAAATATCTCTAAAGTAGTATATACCGCCGAACTTATCGTCCCAGCCTAATTCCAAAGACCAGTCAAGAATATTCAGCGCTTTTTGCATTAGGTCAGAATCATCCGAATATATTGCCTCATTCATTAGAAACCATGCATTTTCACATGAATGCCCTGGATTAACAGTTCGTCCAGTAGGGTTGTCGATAAAAGAGCCATCATCAAAAACTGTCTCTAATACACATTTCATATCCTCTTTATAATGATATTTAATAATGTCATTACATATGCTTTTAACAATTTTTGAATAGTGCTCTGCTTTTTGTGAAATGCACCTTCTCAATATCTGAGAAGTAGACAGCATTACCATTGCATATGCAGCTGAGCGTTCCTTTCTGGTCGGATATGACTTTGGCGTTATCTTATATGGATCTGAATCGGGATTTTTATAAATCATATTCATCATTTCAAAGCATTTTTCAGCTTTGTTAAGTGATTCTATATCATTCATTGCATTACCGTATTCAGCCATTGCTATGCAATAAAAGCTTTCAGAAAAGAAGTATCTTCTTTTTCTTAAGGGCTTTCCATCTTTTGTTACTGTAAAAAACATCCTTTCATCAGTATCTGTGCAATACTTTTCCAAAAAAGCTTTTCCAGTTTTTGCGTTTTCTACCCATATAGGATTATATCCGTATTTATTTATCAAAGCTGAATATGTCCATAAACATCTGCCTTGAAACCAAACAGATTTATCTGTGTTATACAGCT